>JASHPC010000258.1 GCA_030038335.1 Vulcanimicrobiota bacterium | reverse complement strand
CGGTAGACGCACATGAAGTCTTTCGACGCATGACGTTCAACGTTCTGATCTCGAACGTCGACGATCATCTGCGCAACCAAGGTTTTCTGTGGATGAACAGTAATGGCTGGACTCTCTCACCGGTTTACGATCTCAATCCGACGCCGGTCGACGTTCGTCAACGAATACTGACCACGAAGATTAGCCTGGATGATGCGACCTGTGATATCGAACTCGTGCTTTCGGTTGCGGACTTCTTCAGTCTCTCGCAAGCCCAAGCGAGGGAGATCGTCCGTGAGGTTGGGGAAGCAACGGCAACATGGAAATCGGAGGCCATTGCACTGCACGCTCGTCGGGGAGAAATCGAACGGATGCAAAGCGCTTTCGAACATTCTGATCTAACAAGAGCTCTGAGTTTCTAGTACGTCCTTGCCCGGGGCGTGGTCGAACGTCTACGCTAGGCACATGACGAGTGAGCGTTTCGAGGGGCTTGCGGATGCGACGGCGACCGTCTTGCAGGCCAAGGGATATGCTCGGATGCCGCTCAGCGGCTACCACCGGAGAGCAAGCTGAACCGCGTGCATCTCGGCAAGCCCGCAAAACCCTGAGTCCGCATTTCGGGTGCATCGCGACGCAGGGGCGCTTCGAGCTGTCGCAGTCCGGAGACCAGGAATCCATACTAGCCTCATATAGCGGGATACGGGTGCTTATTTATGAGTGCAGTTGCCGCCAGGTGGAGGTGGAAGCCACAGTAACGCTCGCGGGCATGGCTAGCGATTCTTGCTGAAGCGAGCTTGAATTGTCGAACGAATGCCGGAGCCGGTCCCCTTTTGCCCAACGAAAGTACAAACGTCCAACGAATAAGCACTCGTTGGACTATAGCAGTGAAATGGTGGAGCTGTCGGGGTGCTGCCCCCCGAGTCCGAGAATCCCAACCGACGTTTTCTTCAGGCTTAGCTTCGACTTTGTTCTTTGGCCGGCGTCCGTCTCGAAGCAGATGAAACGCTTGCCGCAGATCCTTGATTTCGCGCGCGCGTCGGATCGGCTGCGTGCGCTAGCCGGACTTTATGACGGTCGGCGAGACGGTTCCGGCGACCTCTCGCGTCCCGTGGCTACGCTAGATTAGGCAGCCAGTGCGTAGTTGTTGTCGGCAGATATTGCCGTTGCGATCGTTTTAGGAGAGCTCGCAACTCCGCCTGCTTGCGCCGGCTGCAGATGTTCCCGTCGAACCTATCTCAGCCCCGCGGATGCTTATTCTAACACACGGCGCAAGGCCTCGGGTTGCGCCTGGAGCGCGTTCTTGACGCTCGCGGCAAGCGCGGGCGTCATTCCCTTCACGGCCGCAATCTCGTCGAGCGGGGCACGCCCTATTGCGGCGGCGGAGCCAAATGCGTTGAGTAGTCGCTTCCGTCGTACGGGACCGATCCGATCGAGCGCGTCGAGCGCCGAACGCGTCATCGCCTTTGCGCGCCGCGAACGATGAAATGTGATCGCGAAGCGATGCGCTTCGTCGCGTATGCGCATGACGAGATGGAGCCCTGCCGAGTTCGGCGGAAGCACGATGGGACTGGAGTTTCCCGGCACGTAAAGCCACTCGTGTTCTTTAGCGAGACCGGCGACGGGAAGGCCCGTCATGTCGAGCTCGTCGAGCACCTCGACGACCGCGGAGAGCTGCCCCTTGCCGCCGTCTATGAGGAGCAAATCCGGCGTCTTGTCGAAACGCTCGCGCGCCGCCAGCGCGCGCGCCGGAGCTTTGTCACCTTCCACATCCGCATCCGTTGCACGGCGAAGATAGCGCAGCCGGCGTCGCAACGTCTCCTGCATCATCGCGAAGTCGTTAACGCCGCCGTCGTACTGAATCTTGAACTTGCGGTAGTCGCTCTTCTTCGCTCGTCCCTCGACGAAGACGACCATCGACGCGACGGGATGCGAACCTTGAATGTTCGAGATGTCGTAACACTCGATGCGATGCGGCGGCCGTGGAAGCTCGAGCGCGTCCGCGAGTTCCGACAACGAGCGCGCCTGCGCCGTCTCCTGGACCTCCTGATGGACGAGAAAGGCGCGAAGGTTCTGCTCCGCGTTCTTCTTCACGAGCGCGAGATACTCGGCCCGGGCGCCGCGTTGCGGCTGCAAGAGTCGCACGCGAGCGTCCTTGAGCGCCGAAAGCCATGCCTCGATCGTCGCGCGCTCGTCCGGAATCGCTTCCACGAGCACTTCCTTCGGAATGGCAGCCGCTGCCACGCCTGCGTGCGCTCGCCTTCGCAGAGGAACGGGAACCTCGTTGTCGCGTGCCGTCCGCGCGGGGAGGGCGGAAACGGATTTATTCTCCGGAGCGCTCGCCGTTCGAGCCGTGTAGAACTGTTTGAGAAACTCTTCAACGATGACTCCGTCGCCCTGATCGGAGACGCCGTCGAGGATGAAATGCTCCTGACCGATGAGCTTTCCGCCGCGCACGAGGAAGACTTGAACGCATGCCTGCCCTTGCGCGCGCGCAATCGCGACGAGGTCCATGTCGAGACGCGACTTCCAAACGACCTTCTGCGACTCGGTCACGCGGCGAATGTGCACGATGCGATCGCGCAGCCTCGCGGCGGCTTCGTAGTGCAGATTCTCCGCCGCGTCGTCCATTTCGTGCTGGAGCCTCGAGAGCAGCGACTCTTGCTTTCCCTCGAGGAAGAGCACGACTTCATCGATCATTGCGTCGTACTGAGTCTCTGTCTGAAATCCGACGCACGGCGCGAGACAGCGCTTGATGTGGTACTGCAGGCATGGGCGTTTGCGCCGTCCGTCGATCGGCTCGCGGCACGTGCGTAGCGGAAAGACGAGGCGCACGAGATCGATGAGCTCGCGCAGAGCCTGCGCGTTCGTGTATGGTCCAAAGTACCGGGCACCGTCGTCTTTCACCATTCGCGTGAACACGACTCGCGGAAACGGCTCGTTCGTCACCTTCAGATACGGATAGCGCTTGTCGTCGCGCAGGCGAACGTTGAAAGCGGGCTGATGGCGCTTGATGAGGTTGGCTTCGAGAATGAGCGCTTCGACTTCGTTGTTGACGACGATCGTGCGCACGTCCGTGACGCGTTCGACCATCGCAGAAATGCGCGCACCGTGTGCCGCGCTCTCCTGGAAGTACGAGCGAACGCGATTGCGAAGCGAGATCGCCTTCCCGATGTAGAGCACGTCGCCGTTCGTGTCCATCATCGAGTAAACGCCGGGAGCGTCGGGGACCTGCGCGAGCCTCTCGCGCAGTTGCGGCGTCATGCGCCTGGTCGGGCTGCGCGACGCGCGCGAACTCGCGCAGCGAGCGCGGCGCAGACGAGAACGAGGACGGCAACCGCGAGGAGCACGTAGCCCCATCGCTGCAACGATGGAATCGTCGTCGCAAGACGAGAGCCAAGGGCGCTGCCGAGCGCGAGAAGGCCCGCGCAGAAGATGCCAGAGCCGAGAAGCGTCCACAGATAAAACGCTGCGAGGTTCATCTCCGCGACGCCGGCCACGAACGGCGAGAGACCACGAATCATCGGTATGAAGCGGCAGAGAAAGACGGCAAACGTGCCCCAGCGGCCGAAAAACGCTTGCAGTCCGTCGAGCCGCTCGTAATGAAACCCGACGTACTTTCCGTACCGCTGCGCCACCGTACGCCCGCCGTACCTGCCGATTGCGTAGCCGAGACTTCCGCCCGCGAGCTCACCTCCAACCGCGACGGCAAACGCGAGCCAGACGCTGCTCAGATGTCCGGTCGCCACGAGCGCGCCGGCAACTGGCACGAGCACCTCGGCGGCGACGGGAAAGCCGACGTTTCCAAGGAGTAGGCCGACGAAGAGTCCGACGTACCCGTAATGATCGACGAGCGCAACGAGAGAGTTCTGGAGGGATTCCACTACCGGTATGTTATTCGGCGGCTGATGCCGTGTTTCGTGCGGCCTGGTTGCGGAGCAACTGTGCGGCCGCGCTTCCGCCTTCAGCCCGAAGCGCTTTGTAGAGGTCGAGCGGCGTTACTTCTCGTTCGCCAGACGCTTGTTCGGCGAGCGTAACGATCTTGCGCACGCGAGGAGTGACGAGGATGCCTTCCCAAAGACGCTCTCCGCCTTTCCCGAGGCAACGCCGCACTTCGCCGTAGATTTCGTGCAGGTCGATTCCATCGGAGCGCAACGCGTCGACGACCGCGGGGTCGCGTTCCTCGAGTAGCGCAGCGAGCAGATGCTCGGCACCGATAAAGTAATCGTTGTGATTCCGAGACTCTTGCTCGGCCACGCGAACGACGCGCCACGAAGCGGAGTTAAAGTGCGAAAACAACGGGAGGACCGGCCCTTGCGTAGCAGCGGAAGAAACTTTCGGGGCGACTGGATTTGAACCAGCGACCTCATCGTCCCGAACGATGCGCTCTACCAAGCTGAGCCACGCCCCGACAGAAGTTGCGCTCTTCGAAGCGATTGCTCCGCAAGCCTCTTGGGACGGGCCAAGGGGGGCCCGTGCAGCGGAGTCCGAAGGGTAGGGCCGTCACATGAGAATCCTCATCGTCGGGTGCGGACGCGTCGGCTCCGCACTTGCGAAGCTCCTCGCCGCCGACGGTCACGACGTCATTGTCGTCGATGAAAACCCCAACGCTTTCAAGCGTCTCGGTCAAAAGTTCAAAGGACACGTCGTCATCGGAACCGGCATCGACTACGACGTCCTCAAGAATGCCGGCGCCGCAACCGCGGACGGTTTCGTCGCCGTTACCGACGGTGATAATCGCAACATTATGGCAGCGCTCATTGCGCAGCGCATGTTCAAGATCAAGCGCATCGTCGCGCGCATCTACGACCCGCCCCGCGGTCAGATGTATCGCGAGCTCGGCATCGACACGATCTGCCCAACGACCGTCGGCGCGAAGCTCGTGCGCGACCGCCTCATGGAAGTTCCGTGGAATGGCTTGCAGCCGTTCGATTTCGGAAAGCTCACCGCCGTTTCGGCAAAGGTCGGCACCGAAGCCGCGGGGCATCGCGTACGCGAGATTCAAAAACCGGGACGCATTCGCATCGGAGCGATCCGGCGCGCTCCCGGAAAGGTGTCGATCGCGTCGGAAGACGACGTCCTCGAGAGCGGAGACGAGATTCACGCAATCGTGTCGCCCGACGCCATCAGCGACTTTGCGAAGTTCTTCGGTGAGGGTGCGTGCGCGGAGGTTCCCGCCTAGTGTTCATTCTCATCGTCGGGGGTGGAAAAGTTGGATCGTATCTTACGCGCGCACTCATCAACGCCGGTCACGAAGTCGTCGTCGTAGAAAAGAACGAGCGCAAGGCGCGAATGCTCGAACGCCTCATCGACAGGCAAGTAGCTGTCGTTGGTGACGGGTGCGATCCCGTCGTTCTCGAGAGCGCGGGCGTCGCGCGCGCGAACGTCGTCGTTGCCGACACGGGTGACGACGAAGACAATCTCGTCGTCGCACTCCTCACGAAGAAGACGTCTAAGGCGCGCTGTATCGCACGCGTGAACAATCCGCGCAACCGCCAAATCTTCGAATCCCTCGATCCACAAGATCCGGTGACGGTCATCTCGTCGACCGAAATCATCCTCGACATCCTTCAAGAGTACGTGAGTGCTGGCGCGAAGGGATCGCTACTCGAGACGCTTCACGTCTTCGGAAGCGGAAATCTTCGCTTGGTCAAGATGAGCGTGCCGCTTCAATCGCCGCTGGCTGGGAGGTCGCTCGCCGACGTACCGTTTCCACATGGATCGGTCGTCGTCGCGATCAATCGCGACCAGCACGATTTCGAAGTTCCGACGGGCGAAACGCTCTTGCAACCTGGAGACGAGATCGTCGCGATCGTGAAAAGCGGCGTTGCCGAGCGCATGTTCGAGCTCTTCGCAGCGCCTGCCTGACCTTAGATGTAACCTTTCCGCAGTGCGACGACCGCCGCGTGCGTGCGGTCCGATGCAGCAAGCTTCTGCAAGATGTCGCGCACGTGTCCTTTCACCGTGCCGAGGCCGATGTGCAACCGCTGCGCGATGTCGCCGTTTCCAACGCCGTCGGCGATGAGGCGCAATACCTCCGTCTCTCGTCCGGTGAGCGGCGATGGCCGAGACTTCGCGGCGAACCCGAAGCGCTCGAGCACGACGTGCGCGATCTTCGGATCGAAGTATGCGCCGCCCTCGCAGGCAATCCCGACGGCGTCGACGATACGCTGCGGATCGGAGCTCTTCAGACAGTACGCATCTGCGCCCGCAGCCAGCGCTGCAAGAACTTCGTCTTCGAGATCGATCATGGTGAGGATGACGACGCGCGTCGCCGGAACGTCTTTGCGCACGCGCTCCGTCAACGCAACTCCATCCATGCCCGGCAATCCGATGTCGATGACGGCAACGTCGGGAAGCAACGCAGAGATAACCTCCAAGCCTGTGACGCCGTCGGCCGCTTCGCCGACGACGTCGGCGTACACGGCGAGCGCCGTACGCAGTCCTGCGCGCGTCAACGCATGATCCTCCACGACGACGACGCGCGGTTTCACGCCTCTTCTTTGCGCTCGAGCGTCAGCGTGAACGCGCTGCCTCGCGGTTCGCGCGGTGCGTAAGCCACCTGACCGCCGTGCTTCTCGACGATGCGACGCACGATGTAGAGACCGAGACCCGTCCCGCCGCCGGGACCACGCGCGCTGAATCGCTCGAAGAGCGCCGCGCGCTGATGCTCGGGAACACCGTAGCCGTCATCGAGTACACCGAAGGTCGCATGACCGTCAATCGCGCCGCTTGCCACGACGACGTGCCCACCCGCTGGCGTCGCGGCGATCGCATTGGCTGTTAGGTTTGCAAGCGCGCGCCGAAGCTCACTCTCGTCGCCAACGACGTGCACCGCTTCGTGCTGCGTCTCCGCAACGACAGTTACGCCTTTCGCCTGCGCGACCGGTTCGAGCTCCGCTGCGACGCGTCGTACGAGCGCCGCGCAGTCGATCGCCTCGCGCACGTCTGATGCGTCCCCGGACTCGTACCGCGCAACGAGCAGAAGCGTCTCCAGCAGACGACGCTCGTCTTCATTGGACGCAAGCGTCGTCGTCAGCACCTCTCGATAGGCTTCGGGCAACGTGCCGTACGCGCCGGCTAGCGCCTGTTTCATCGTTATATCCGCCGCCGAAAGCGGCGTGCGCAGATCGTGTGCGAGCGCATACACGATATCGCGAATGACGTTGCCACGCCGCGCGATCTCATCGCGTTGGGCAGCAATCTCCTCGGCTTGCAGCCCTAACCGCGCAAAGAGCTGCGCCTGATCCAATGCAACGGATGCCTGTTCCACAAATCGTTGGAGCAGTTCGCCGGCGTCGCGCTCAAAGCGCCGCTCCGCGGCAGAGAGAACGAGCACGGGGCGCTTAGGCTCCTCGGCAAGCAGCGCGACGGCAACGATCTCACGCGCCTCGAGCGCAGCGAGCGTCATGCGTCCGAGCGGATCGCTGGCATCGACGCGAACGATTTCTGCCCCCCGCGCGCGTTCGACGAGCGTTGCAATCTCGGTCGAAAGCTGCTTTCGCTCGTACGCGACGTCCGCTTCGCCTGCGCGATACGAGAGAACGCGCGGCGTTTCTAAACCAGAGCGTAGAACGAGGATCGCATGCGATGCCGAGAGGAGCGTCGCAGACTCCCGTACGATCCTTCGGAGGACGAGCTCGACGTTGAGCGTCGCGCGCACGCGATCGATCGACTCCCGCAGCGAACGCTCGCGCTCCATTTGTCGCGCGCGCAGCGATGACTCTCCCGCTTCGCGCGCGTGCTCTTGCGTTTTTATGGAGAGTGAACCGACGAGGACGAAACTGAGCGCGGCGAGGACGCGGTCTCCGACGGCGATTCCATCCCAGTGCCCGCTCTGCACGCCATTGACATATCCTGCGACAACGTTTGCGACCTGCGCCGCGACGATGAGCCCGGACGTCAGACGACGGTCGAGCGCGAGACTGCTCAACGCAATCGGCCCGTTCAGTAAGATGGCGGCAACGAACAGTTGCGGCGTGAAGAGGTCGACGATCCACGCAGAGACGAGCAATCCATAGCACAGGAAGGCCACGGCGCCTGCGCCCTTCGAATGATGCCGTCGATGAACCTGCGGCGCTCCCCCGAGGAGCTTTTGCGCGAGCTCGGTGGGCGCGCGCGCCTCACCGTCTACGTTGCCGGCGCGCCCGGAACCGGCAAGACGCGGCGATTGCTCGAAGACGCGCGCCGAATGCACGATGCGGGGCAACGCGTCGCGATCGGGTGGATCGAGACGAAAGGCCGCCCTGATCTCGAACGCATCGCCAAAAACCTTCCGCGCATACCAGCGCGCGAGATTCGCGCTGGTGACGCAACCTTCTACGAGTTTGACTACGACGCCACCCTTCGCGAGAGACCGGAAGTCGTCGTGCTCGACGAGCTCGCGCACGAAAATCTCGGACAGCCCTCTCACGCAAAGCGTTGGCAGGACGCGCTCGCGCTTCGCGATGCCGGTATCGGCGTTATCGGCGCCTTCAACATCCAGCACGTCGAAACGGTCGCGCCGGTTGCAGAGCGCCTTCTCGGGTATCCGGTGCGCGAAGTCATTCCATTCTCGTTCCTGCAGTCCGCCGACGAAGTCATCGCACTCGACGTCTCGCCGCGTCTGCTCCAAAGTCGCGTGCGCTCGGGGAAAATCGTCAACGATCAGGATGTCGATCGCGCGCTCTCGGGTGTCTTCAAGGAGCGGACGCTCTTGCTGCTGCGCGAGCTCTTACTTCAAACCGTCGACAGACTGACGTTGCCGGCAGTGAAAGCAGGAAGAACCTCAAACGCGGCTGCGTTCGTTTATCCCGGAACTGACCCGCTTCCGTTCTTGCGTCGCTCTTCGGCAATCGCGCGCGCGCTCGATCTCGCCTTCGAAGTCGTTCCTGCTCCCGGCGTTGACTTCTCCACGCTCGAACGTCCCGCGCGAGACGTAGGAGGGGAGCTGCTTCGCGAATCGATGGAGCCCGGGACCACGGCAGCAGACGCGCTCGGCGCTGCACTAGTTGCGCTTCCAAGAGGCAAGCGAGCGCTGCGGCTCGCGAACGAACCGCTCGAGCACGATCTCTTCATCGCGGGTGCCGGTCAAACGTACATTGGCGAAAACGCAGCCGGCTCTCCGTACTCCGGGACCGTCGGCGATCGCCTCCGCGTTGGATACGGGCACCTTACCGTTTATCTAGGCCCGGCTGCGGGATCTGGAAAGACGTTTGCGATGCTCGATCGTGCGCACCAGCTCGTGGCCGACGGCGTGGACGTCGTCGCCGCTTTCGTCGAGACGCACGGACGGGCCGAGACCGCGGCGCTTCTCGATGGGCTCACTTTGCTGGCGCCAAGGGTCGTCATCGCTGATGGAGTTTCGTACAAGGAGCTCGATCGCGATGCGCTGCTCGCGCGTCGCCCACAGGTCGCGCTTATCGACGAGCTAGCGCATACGAATGCTCCAGGCGTAATTGCGACCAAACGCTTTCAAGACGTGCTCGCCGTGCTGCGCGAGGGCATCGATGTCGTTACGACGCTCAACATTCAACATCTCGAAGGTCTCGGAGACACGGTGCAACGGCTTACGGGAACGGTCGTGCGGGAAACGCTGCCGGACGGTATACTCGCTCTCGCAGACGAGATCGTTCTCGTGGACGTCACGCCCGACGTGCTGCGCCAGCGCTTGCGCGAAGGAAAGATCTATCCAGCCGATCGCGTTGACGCCGCGCTGAGCAGCTTCTTCCGGCGTGAAAACCTCTTCGTGCTGCGCGAGCTCGCCTTGCGAGAGGCGCTGCGGTCGCGCTATCGCGAGCGCGTCAGCTCGCCATTTGACCGTCTTCTCGTCGGGGTCGGAAGTCGCGCAATCGACGTGCCGATGATACGGCGCGGCAGCCGGATTGCGGCGCGTCTGGCTATCGAGCTCGCGGTGGCTCACGTCGTTTCTACAAACGAACGCGCCGATCCGGCGATCGTCGATGCGTTGCGCGCGGAGGCGCGCATAACGAATGCAGACTGGATCGACGAGCGCGCGGACGACGTTCCTACCCGTCTTCTCGCGATTGCTCGCGCGAAACCGGAGACGACGCTCGCCGTCGCCGCAACGCACCGCCGGCCTCGCTGGCCGCAGCCACCCGCTTTCGCGCGACGCCTTCTCGACGCAGGAGCCCGTGAGCTGCTCGTGCTCGTGCCGCCCGAGCCTGCTCCGCATCGAGTGCGAGATTGAGCTCGAGCACGTTGACGCGCGGTTCGCCAAGGAAACCGAACGTGCGCCCCACCACGTGCGCCGCGATGAGCGCGTCGACGCGCGCGAGCGACATGCGGCGAGTATGTGCGACGCGTGATGCTTGATAGGACGCGCTCTCGGGGCTGATATCCGGATCGATTCCGCTCCCGCTCGACGTCACGAGGTCCATCGGCGGCACGCCCTGCCCTGGGTTTTCACGCTCGAGTTGGCGGATCGTTGCGCGCGTCGCCTCGATGAGCTTCTTTGACGTCGGCGCGAGATTCGTGCCGCCCGTTTGCGTGGGATCGTATCCCTTCCCCGCGGCCGAAGGTCGCCCGTGAAAGTATCGCGGCTGCGTCCACAGCTGCCCGACGATCGCCGAACCGACGACCTTCCCGTCGATTGTTATCATCGACCCGTTTGCCTGCCACGGGAAGAGCAGCGACGCAAGACCCGTCATCGCAAACGGATAGGCAAACCCGAAGATGACGATGCTGACGATCGTCATGCGAACGGCAG
>JASHPC010000257.1 GCA_030038335.1 Vulcanimicrobiota bacterium | reverse complement strand
CATGCGCGCTTTCTTACGCGACGTACCGGTCACGATGGTGCAAACGAGGACGCTCAACATCGATCCCGAGTGGTACTTTGGCGCCGTCGGGCGACCGTGGGAGCCACTTGGCATGCGCGCCGCTCTCGAAGCGATACGCGATGCGGGCGCCGTCGTCGGCAACTTCACGCACACGCACTAATACGCGAAAGGCATCCGATCGGATCATCCGTTCGGCGGCTGGCGCGGCGCGCGCCGTGGTTGTAGCGTGAGCGTGTGCTCGCCGCCCTCGCGCCATCTGCGATCGTCACGCCCGCTCCAACGCCGACTCCCGAACAACGCCGGGCTCTCCCCGCACCGCTGAGTGCCGTGTTTCCGAGTGCCGACTTTCCAGGGCCGGCGTATCTCATCGGCGTGCCGAGCGACCGCGGCGTGCGTATCTACGGGTGGATCGATCCGGGCATCGAGCTGAGCACATCGAAGAACTCGAACTACCCGCTTTCGTACAACGACGTGCCGAACCGCCCCGAGCTGGACCAGGCCGTCGTGCGAATCGATCTCGAGCCGGACACCGTGCAGCAGAATCACTTTTCGTGGGGCTTTCGGTTCACGAGTCTCTACGGCGTCGACTATCGGTATACGACGTCCGAGGGATGGCTAAGCAACCAACTTCTCCTACGCGATCAAACGAATGGCTACGATCCGGTCGAGGTGTACGTCGTCGGCTACTTCCCACGCTTCGCGCAGGGAACGACGGTGCAGATCGGCCGCTATATCTCGCCCCCGGACATCGAGGCGAATCTGGCGCCGCAAAACTTTCTCTACACGCACTCTCTCATGTTCACGTTCGACTGCTATACGCAGACGGGCGTGCTCTTCACTTCGGTGTTGAGCCCGTATTGGACGTTGCTGTACGGCGTTCACGCGCAGACCGATACGGCTCCGTGGAACCCGTCCTCTCACGTTCCGACCGGACTTCTCATCGCGCGCTTCGTCTCGCACACGAACCGTGACTCCGTCATGTTCGGCGTCGACGCGTTCAACGGAGAAAGGTTCAAGACGTACGTCGACGGGACGTACTACAGCGAAGCGGCTCGCGCCGTCGAGCCGCTCGTCTGGGGTCACGATAATCTCCAACAGTTCAATAGCACCTGGACGCACGTCTTCAATGCCGCGCTTCAAAATGAACTCGAGGAATACTATCTCTACACGTACGACGCGCCCCAAGGCGGCACGATCAACAACTACAACGTTGCCACCGGCGGTCCGGTCTATCTTGGCGCCGGCGGCGGTCCGGGTCCGCTGCTTCCCGGCATGTCTGGGGCCATCGGGATCGTCGATTATCTCGAAGCGCAGGTGAGCTCGCGAGACTTCGCATCGTTTCGAACGGACTACTTGAACGATCCACGCGGCTGGCGTTCCGGCTTCGCGACGTCGTACGGAAGTCTCACGTGGGGCGTTACGCACCATTTCTCCGGCGTCTTCGAGATTCGCCCCGAGTTGCGAATCGAAAGAGCATTCCGCCCGGGCATCACGCCATACGACGACGGCACGAAGTCGTACCAGACGACGCTCGGAGTTGACGCCATAGCGAGTTTCGGAAATCCGTAACGATGCTCGACGTAGTGCTGCTCCTGCTCTGCATTGCGTTCTTTGCGATCGCGGAGCTCTACGTGCGCGCGTGCAGGCGAATATGAGCGTCGACGACGCCATCGGGCTGCTCCTGACGATTGCCGGCGTTGTATATCTCATCTACGCTATGCTTCGACCGGAAAAGTTCTAACGTGACGCTCGCAGGGTGGCTTCAGGCCATAGTTCTCTTTCTCGTCGTCCTGGCGCTGACAAAACCGCTCGGGCTTTATATGACGCTGGTCTTCGCGGGAGAGCGCACGTGGCTTGCACCCGCTCTGCGCCCCGTCGAGTCCCTCGTCTATCGGCTCGGCGGCGTGCGTGAAGACGCGGAGATGGATTGGGTTGCGTACGCGCTTTCGATGCTGGCGTTCTCGTTCGTGAGCTTTCTCTGGCTGTATGCGCTCCTGCGCTTGCAGAAGTGGTTGCCGCTCAACCCGCAACACTTCGACAACATGCCCCCTGAACTCGCGTGGAACACCGCAATCAGCTTCCTTACGAATACCAACTGGCAGTTCTATTCCGGCGAGAGCTCGATGAGCTATCTTTCGCAGATGGCAGGTCTCGCGTGGCACAACTTCGTCTCAGCGGGCGTCGGCATCGCGGTGGCGATTGCGGTAGTCCGCGGCGTCGTGCGAACGTCGACGAAGACGCTCGGAAACTTCTGGGTCGATCTTACGCGCTGCTGCCTCTATGTGCTCTTGCCAATCGCCATTGTGTTCGGACTGCTTCTCGTCTCGCAGGGCGTGCCACAGAACTTCCACGCGTATCGGACCGTACATTCGGTGAGCGGTTTCGCTCAGCGCATTACCGGCGGCCCGATGGGATCGCAAGAAGCTATCAAAGAGCTTGGAACGAATGGCGGCGGTTTCGTCAATGCGAACTCGGCTTCGCCGAACGAGAATCCCACGCCGTTCAGCAACTTCGTCGAGATGCTGCTCATCTTTGCAATTGGAGCCGGCTTGACGTACACGTACGGCGCAATGGCGAAAGATCCACGGCAAGGCTGGGCGCTTTTCGCGGTAATGTCCCTGCTCTTTGCCGGCGGGTTTGCCGCTGCGTATGCGGCAGAGGCTGGCGGAAATCCGCTCGTTCACCATCTCGGCATTGCCGGCGCAAATATGGAAGGAAAAGAATGCCGATTCGGCGCCGCAGGTTCGGCGCTCTTCGCGACGGTGACGACGGACACGTCGTGTGGTGCGGTCAACGCCATGCACGACTCGTTCATGCCGCTCGGCGGTCTCATTCCGCTCGTGAACATGCAGCTTGGCGAGATCGTCTTCGGAGGCGTCGGAAGCGGTCTCTACGGTATGATCGCGTTCGTCGTTCTCACGATTTTCATCGCTGGCCTCATGGTTGGACGCACGCCTGAGTATCTGGGAAAGAAGATCGAACGGCACGAGGTGCAGTTTGCGCTTCTCGCAATTCTCGTCACGCCGGTGCTCGTGCTCGTTCCAACTGCGATCGCGGTGATCGTGCCGGCTGGTCTTGCGACGCTCGGCAACAGCGGCCCGCATGGATTCTCCGAAGTTCTCTACGCATTTTCGTCGACGAACGCAAACAACGGCTCGGCGTTTGCCGGCCTAGGCCCGAACCGCTTCTACGATATCCTCACGGGCGTCAACATGTTCTTCGGACGCTTCGCGGTCGCCGTTGCCGTGCTTGCTCTCGCGGGAGCGCTCGCGGGAAAGAAAGCCATCCCGCCCAGCGCCGGGACCTTCGCGACGAACTCTCGCATCTTCGTGGGACTGCTCGTCGGCGTGATTCTCATCGTCGGCGCGCTTACGTTCTTGCCAGCCGATGCGCTTGGGCCTATCGTCGAGCACCTTGCGTTAGTCCAGGGAAAGACGTTTTGATGCTCGGCAGCCGACGCATCGAGCGTAGGCCGAAGGCGCGGCCACTCTTCGAGCGCGCCGTCGTCGCGCGCGCGGTGCTGGATTCGTTCAGGAAGCTCGATCCGCGCTGGATGGCGCGCAATCCGGTGATGTTCGTGGTAGAAGTCGGCGCCGCGATGACGACGCTCTTCTTCGCGCGCGACGCCATGCGCCACGATGGTCCTTACGGATTCGATCTTGCGATCACCATTTGGCTGTGGTTCACGGTACTCTTCGCAAACTTTGCCGAGGCGGTTGCCGAAGGCCGCGGTAAGGCGCAAGCCGATGCACTCCGTAGCACGAAGGCTGACGTCATCGCCAGCAGACTCGATTCCGACGGAAACGTCACGCGCGTTCCGGCCCCGAGCCTGCGCAAGGGTGACATCGTACGTGTCGACGCAGGTGAGCTGATTCCAGCGGATGGCGACGTCGTTCGCGGTGCGGCGACCGTTGACGAATCTGCGATAACGGGAGAGTCCGCGCCCGTGATTCGCGAGTCCGGAGGCGATCGCAGCGCCGTGACCGGCGGAACGCGCGTTCTCTCGGATGCTATCGTCGTGCGCGTGACGGCAAACGCCGGCGAGAGCTTCCTCGATCGTATGATCGCACTCGTCGAAGGCGCGCAGCGTCAGAAGACACCCAATGAGATCGCGCTCTCAATACTCCTCGCGGGTCTCACCATCGTCTTCCTCATTGCCGTCGCGACCCTTGCACCGTATTCGATCTACGCGGGAGCTCATCAAAGCATCACGGTTCTCATTGCGTTGCTCGTGTGCCTCATTCCGACGACGATCGGCGGACTGCTCTCCGCAATCGGCATCGCTGGCATGGACCGTGTCATGCAGCGCAACGTTCTTGCGATGAGCGGTCGTGCAGTCGAGGCAGCGGGAGACGTCGATACGCTGCTGCTCGACAAGACCGGGACGATCACGCTTGGAAACCGGCAGGCGGTTGCGTTCATTGCGAGCCCCGGTGTCAACGCAGTGGCGACGGCTCGGGCTGCCGCGCTCTCCTCGTTTGCCGACGAGACGCCCGAAGGAAGGTCGATCGTGGCGCTCGCCGCGCAGCAGGGCGTGGACGAACGCCAGCCCGCAGGAGCCACGTTCGTTCCCTTCTCAGCATACACGCGGATGAGCGGCGTCGATCTTGCGGACGGGACGAAGATACGCAAGGGCGCGCCGGACGCGGTCATTGCGTGGGTGCGCGAACATGGCGGCGTGACGTCGGGCGATCTTTCAGAGGACGTCGAGCGCATCGCGCGCGGCGGCGGGACGCCGCTGCTCGTTGCAAGCGGCGAACGAGTCCTTGCCGTCATCCATCTCAAAGACGTTCTCAAGCCGAACATGCGCGTGCGCTTCGACCGCCTACGCGCGATGGGCATTCGCACGGTGATGATCACGGGCGACAATCCGCTGACCGCTGCCGCGATTGCAAGAGAAGCCGGCGTCGACGACTTTCTCGCCGAGGCAACGCCGGAGACGAAGATGGACCTCATACGCCGCGAGCAGCTTTCAGGCCGACTCGTTGCG
>JASHPC010000256.1 GCA_030038335.1 Vulcanimicrobiota bacterium | reverse complement strand
GCGCGGAGGGTTCGTCGGAAAACGCGTCGAGAGACGCCATCGTTCCGGTGGCGCTCGCGTTGTACGCATCGTAGATGACGTTCGTTCCCGCAAGCGTGAGACGCTCGAACCGCCCCTTCGGCAACGAGAGCGACGGAATCGCTCCCAAGAGCGCTTCGACTGGAACGCCGAGTTCGATTGCCGCGGCGACGGCGGCGGCAAGATCTGCGCGATTGTGCGCGCCCGGAAGCCGTACGTCGATGTCATACTCCGCGCGCGCTCCGTCAGCGTCGTCAACGACGAGACGCGTTCTTCCTATAATCGCGCAGAACGCTCCACGCTCCGGACGTCTCGAAAGCTCGTCGCCGGAGTAGAACCAGCGCGGAGCACTGGAAAGCGACGCTGCCCGACGACGGGACGCTACGTCACTGAGGTTGAGCACGGCACGTGCTCCGCCCGAGAAGAGGCCCCACTTCGTCTCTTCGATTCGCTCGCGTGACCCCATGATCTCAACGTGCGCCTCGCCTACGTTCGTGAGAACGCCGATTTCCGGCCGCGCAATCGCGACGAGGGCGGCAACGTCTCCGTACTTGCGCGCGCCCATTTCGACGACGAGCACGTCGTGAGCGTCGTTCGATGCGGCGAGCAAGAGCGCGCTCACGCCGATTTCGTTATTCTCGTTCGCGGGAGCGGCGAGCACGCGGCGATGCGCGACGAGGAGCTGCTCGAGGAACGACTTCGTCGTCGTCTTGCCCGCGCTGCCGGTGATGCCGACGACGCGCCCCGTGAAGCGATCCCGCGCGGCGGACGCGAGCGCCATATACGCAGGGAGCGTCGCTTCGACGACGAGCGTCGTAACGCCCGGAACGCGCGCACTCTCTCGATCGACGACGACCGCCACCGCGCCGGCAGCGACTGCCTGAGCGACGTAGTCATGCCCGTCGAAGCGTCCGCCGCGAAGCGCGAGGAACGTCTGCCCGCGCTGCAGCGTGCGTGTGTCCGTTACCACGCGGAGCGTAGCCGGCGCGCGCTCCGGCTCGATGACGCGCGCGTTCGTCGCGCGAACGCCGACGTCGAAGGGAAGCGTCATGGCGCGCGCTTCGCGAGCGCGTCTCTCACGACGCTCGCGTCGTCGAAGTCGACCTTGCGATCCCCCAGGATCTGGTACGCCTCATGACCCTTTCCAGCGACGAGCACCGCGTCGCCCGGTTCGGCGTCTCGCAGCGCGCGCTCGATGGCGTTGCGTCTGTCGAGCTCGAGAACGAACTGCAAGCCTTTCATGCCAGCGAGGATATCGTTAGCGATGCTCTGAGGGTTTTCGTGTCGCGGATTGTCGTTCGTGACGTACGCGCGATCGGCGAGTGCGGCCGCGATTGCGCCCATCTGCGGACGCTTTCCGCGATCGCGCTCGCCGCCGCATCCGAAGACGACGAAGAGCCGTCCGCGCGTCGTCTCCCGCAGCGCTCGCAACGCCTGTTCGAGCGCATCCGGCGTGTGCGCGTAGTCGACGACGACGTCGATGCCCCGGTCCGCGATTCGCTCCATGCGTCCGGGCACCGGGGGAAGAGCGTCGAGCGCTTTCGCGCTTACGTCGTCGGCGATGCCGAGCGCGCGCGCGACGCCGAGGGCACAAAGCGCGTTGCTGACGTTAAAACGTGCAGGGAGCGGCAACGAGAAGGCGCGCCCACGTACCGTAAACGTGCTTCCGCTCGCGCTGACTTCTACGTTGCTCGCCACGATATCGGCTCTCTCGCGAAGCGCGTACGTCGTTACGTCGTTCGTCGCGGCCAACTCCACCGCCCATCGTCTTCCGTACTCGTCGTCTGCGTTGAGGACCGAGCGCGTGCTCATCGAGAAGAGGCGCCGCTTCGCTGCGGCATAGGCCTCCTGTGTTTCGTGAAAGTCGAGATGGTCGCGCGTCACGTTCGTCAGCGCGGCGCAGAAGAAGCGCACGTCCTCGACGCGATCGAGTGCGAGCGCGTGAGAGCTCACTTCCATCGCGACGGCCCGCGCGCCGTCATCTCGCATCTCTGCTAGAATTTCATGCAGCTCGTGAGGAAACGGCGTCGTGTTCGCGAGCTGCCACCGCCGGCTCCCGAACTGCGCCCCCACCGTCCCGATGACGCCGCACGGAATGCCAGCCTCCCGTGCGATCTCCGCTATCATGCGCGTCGTCGTCGTCTTCCCGTTCGTTCCCGTAACGCCGATGACTCGCAGCAGTCGCGAGGGTTCGTTATAGAGTCCGCTTGCGAGCATGGAGAGCGCGCGGCGCGTGTCGTCGACTTCCAAAACGGCAAGCTCTCGCGACTGCGATCCGGCGCGACCGTGCTCGACGACGATGCCCGAGGCTCCCTTCGCAACTGCCGCGCCGACGAAGTCGTGGCCGTCTGCGTGCTCGCCGCGCAACGCGACGAAGAGCGTTCCCGGCCGCACCTCGCGCGAGTCGATGGCAATGCGGTCTGCGAACGCCGAGACGTTGCCGGACATTTTCGATCCCTTCGGCAAGCGGCGCAGCAGCGTCGCGACCGCGACGCCCCCGCCGGTCGGGGTCATCGCGTTGCCGTCAGCGTAGGTGCGGGCGCGATGCCGTCGCGCAACATTGCCGCGCGCGCGACGCGCACGAAGACCGGCGCCGCGACGATGCTGCCGTAGTAGGAGCCTTCGGGACGGTCGATCTTCACGTAGATGACGTAACGCGGATGGTTATACGGGATCATGCCGATGAACGATGCTGTGTACGCTCCTGATTCGTAGGAGCCATTCTCCACGATCTGGGCCGTTCCAGTCTTTCCCGCAGTTGCATAGCCGGGAATTTGCGCGGTTGGGTCTCCCGTTCCGTGCAGGACGACTTGGCGCAGGAAGGCGCGCAGCTCCGACGCCGTATGCGTCGAGAAAACGCGACGCACGACGTGCGGCGTGAATCGCTGCACGATCCGTCCGTTGGAGTCCAGGTACGCACGCACGAGCAGCGGCTGCACGAGCAAGCCTCCGTTAGCGATTGCGCAGTAGTACCGTGCAAGCGCAATCGGCGTCACCGCAACGCCTTGCCCGAACGACATCGTCGCGAGCGACGGTTCGCTCCATTGAGACGGCGGCGGAACGATGCCGGGATTCTCACCGGCCAAACCGATATTCGTTGGGTCGCCGAAGCCAGCGCGCCGCTCCATCGAGTAGAATGACTGCGCGCCGATGTACATTCCGACTTCCGCCGCGCCGACGTTGTGGGAGTACTCGATGATCTGTTCGAGCGTTTCACTGCTTCCGGCGTTCGGCATGAAGCCGTCTTCCGCGTTGTGGATCGTCCAGCCGCCGACCTGTATCTCGTCGCGTGCGGGAAAGCGCGATCTCAAGTTGACTTTGCCGGATTCGAGCGCCGCGGCGGCCATAACGAGCTTGTACGTCGATCCCGGCTCGTACGCGTCCATGATCGCTCGATCGCGCTCGTCACGATCCGGATAGCGCTCCCATCGATTTGGATCGAAATCCGGCTCGTTCGCCATTGCGAGCACCTCACCGGTCGACGGATTCATCACGATGACGGTTCCGTCGGCAGCGTGAAAGCGGCGTATCTGCTCGCCGAGCGCTTCCTGCGCAACGAATTGCAGATACGAGTCGAGCGTCAACTCGACGGAGAGTCCGTCCTTCGGCGGCGTGACGATGTCTTCGCGCGCGAGTGGGATTGGACGCCCGAGATCGTCTTCTTGCACGAGCACTTTTCCTACGCTGCCGCGCAAGACGGTGTCGTAGGAAGACTCAATGCCCGCAAGACCTTCTTCGTCTATGCCGACGTAACCGATGACCGTCGACGCAAGCGTTCCCACCGTGTCGATGCGCCGTCCCGTGACTTCTTGCTCGACGTCGATGCCGGCTAGGTCGAGTGCATTGACGCGCTCCGCTTCGTCATGCGGCACTTTCCGCGCGATGTAGACGAACTGCGCCTTCGGATCGTGGAGCAAGTCCAACGTCTCCGCATCGAGCGGACCGACGATCGGCCGCAGACGCGCGACCGTCTCATCGAGATTTTCGATCTCCTCCGGGTCGGCGTAAATCGACTCCGAGGGAAGCGATCGCACGAGAACGCTGCCGTCGCGGTCGAGAATCGCGCCGCGATGGCCTGCAATCGTTATCAAGCGCGTTCGCTGGTCGAGCGCATCTCTCGCATACACCGGACCGCGCAGCACCTGCACGTCATAGAGACGCCATACGAGGTAGAGCGCGATGAGGAAGCAGCTCCAGAAGAGGAGCTTGGCCCGAAGTGGTGCGACGCGCGAGAACGCTCGCTTATGCATCGGGCGCGCTCCCTAACGCGGAACGTACGCTAGCGGACGACTCTGCGGTTGCGGAAGCAGACTGATTCGAAGGAAGCGATCGGGCTGCACCATGCCGAGCTTCGCGGCTACCGATGCCAGACGATCGTCCGACGTGAGCGATGCGATCTCGTCGTCGTATCGCGCGACCTGCGCTTGCATCTCCGATTGCTCTTCGTGCGTGCGATCGATGCTGTAGGCGAGTGCCGTGATGTTTGCGGTCAGCAGCACGTATGAGAGCAATACCACGAGCGCGGCCGTCACGCCGGCGGTGATGTAGCC
>JASHPC010000255.1 GCA_030038335.1 Vulcanimicrobiota bacterium | reverse complement strand
GCATTCGGTGCGACCGGCTGAGAAAAACGCCGCGTTCCGGCGGAATCGTCGCGTCGTCAGCGAGCAGATGCTCGAGCACGGAGAGCTCCAATCCCGGCGGATGCGCGCCCTCGGAAACTTGCGCGAGCTGCAGCGGGTCACCGAGGAGAATGAGGTTACGCGCGCAGGGTGCGCAGGCAATCGCGTTTGCGAGGGAGACCTGCCCCGCTTCGTCGATGACGAGATAGTCGTATGCGTTCTCGACGTTCTCGCGCGCAAACGTCCATGCGGTTCCGGCGGCGAGGTTGTGCGGACGATCGAGCGCATCGGTGGAGGCGTCGCTTTCGACGAGCGGTGCCGCTAGAACCGACTCGAAGCGTGAGTCCGGCGTCGATGCACTATAGCGTGCGATGCCGATGAAGCTCTGTCCGCGCGCAGCCGCCGTCTCTTCGATCTTGTGTAGGAGGTTGTGGATCGCCTTATGCGAGTTCGCGAGAATCGCGACGCGCTTGCCGTCGGCAAGCAAGTCGAGGATGACGCTCGCACCGAGCGTGCTCTTTCCGCTTCCGGGCGGGCCTTGAATGAAAAGGTAACTAGAGTCGAGACGTCGCGCGAGATCCGTGACGGCGGCAGCGTCGGGCTCACGCGGCTGAATGACCAGGCCATCGCCGTTCAGGCGCGGCCGCCGGGCGAGGAGCACGTCGACGAGCGCTGGATGCTCGCTCTCGAGCCGTCCCTGAACGAACGACTCTGCGGTGCGAACCAGCGATTCGCGCAGAAGCTTCGAGGATATCGCCGGAACGGGAGCGAGAGCGTCGAGCGCATCTGCGTCGACCGAGCCGCTCAGTTTCACGTGCACTCGTGGCGGATCCTCGACGATGCGAACGATCGTGCCGGCGGGACGAGGCTTCGCGGCGTCGAGCAGATAGACGGTATCGCCCTCTTCGAAGCCATGCTGTTGCTCGGGGAAACTGAACCCGTAGACGAGATTCCTCTGACTCGGAGAAAGGCGGTACGGCTCTACGTCGGCCGAGCGTTGCAAACCGCCCAATGCCTTGCGGTCGAAGTCCACGAGCTCATCTCGGTTCTCACAACGATAGTAGTACGCCCACCATGCCGGCTTGTCGTCGCGACGGTGATAGTCGAGAAAGTGGCCGAGCAGCCAGCGCGCGCGAAAGCCGTCGCTTTCGCCGCGCAGAGCGCTCAGCGTCTGCGGCGCTTCGAGTCCGCCGAGAAGTTGGGAACGGATATCGTCGCTCTGCTCTCTTGCATCCGTGTCGGACGGAAGGGCTTGCGGCGGGGTCCGAAACGGAAAGTCTCCGTCTCGCGTCGCGAGTTCAGAACGCAATACGAGGAGCCAGTCGCGTAGGAGCTGCGTCGAGATGCAGTCGTCTCGATTGTAGTTCTCGATGTCGACGAGGATGTTGTCGTCTCCGTCCACGAGCCACGACTCGAACATGAGAATGGAGTCGTCGCCACGGCGTGTCCTCGTCTCACGCTTGAAGCCGTAGAAGGGTTCGAGCTTCTTGATAGAGTACGACGGCTGCGAAACTCTGAGGCCCTGTCGGACGACGGCGTAGAGATCCACGAAGCTTTGGGCGCGCAGCAGTGCGTCGAGTTCCTCTTCGCGGGTAGCGTAGAAGCCGGAGAGCCGCTTGAGAGCAGTCGTTTCGTACGGCGCATAATGGTACACGTGCATGCTCGGATAAGTGGTGCGTCGCTGCGTGAGAAAATCGACAAACTTCTCGAAGGCGCCGCGTTCTTCTGAAGCATCCCTCGCCCAATACGCGACATAACGTTGTTCCTTACCAAGATACACGCCGAAGAGATACTCGAGGCCGCGCTCTGGCGTATAGAGCGGGTCGCCCTCCATATCGAAAAAGACGTCGCCTTCGTCCGGTGCGGGCATTAGTGAGAAGCCGCGATTTGGTTGAAGCGGCAACAGCTCGTACGTAAGCTTTCCGGTGGTGCGCTGACCGTGCTGCAAGCGCGCTTGGTCGCGAAGCCGGTCGAAACTCTCGCAGTTCATGCGATCAGGTCGCATTGACGGGTCGGCCTGCGCAAGCTGCGTCAACGTCGTAATGCCGCTCGCTTCCAGGCGCGCGATTGCGTCACTTCGCATCCATGCAACGAGGCCGAGATAATCGTCGGCCTCGCGCTTCTGCGCACAGATATCTTTCCATCGGCAGACGTGACAGTGCGCGACCTCATGCGGATACGCGTTGATGCCGCCGTTGTTCATCGTTGCGAGAAAGGCGCGCTTGAGATGCCGGTAGTATGCGAGAAACTGCGACGTCTGGAAGGTGGCCTCGGCGTTGTTTCCTGGAATCACGACGATGCGGCGCGGCATCGTTCCCTGCAGGCGCGCGACGTGTTCGCTATAGTTGCAGAGTTGCGTCAAGAAATAGGTTTTCGTGCGTAGCGCGAGCTTCGTGTCGAGCACTTCGTAGCTCCACGGCCAGCGCGCGCTGGGAACGTCGACGCGACGGAGAAAGTCGGCGTGTCCGAGGAACTCGCCGTCGAAAAACGTTCCTTGATAGATGACGCGCTCGCCGCGTTTCATGGCTGCGAGCGTCGCTGCCTCTGCCTCCGCGAGCGTCTCGCCGCTCGCGTGTGCAGTGCGTGGAACTTCAAACGGTTCTATGCCGCCTGATCGAAGATGCTCGAGATACCGCCGTTCGTGCGCATCGCCTTTGCGCGCGATGAGATCTGTTGCTTCGTCCGGGTCGGGCCGCGTTCGCCGTCCATCCGCAGCATCGAGCTCCAGGCCCGCGAGCGCGCGGCACTCCAAGAACCCGTTCAGATCGGATGCCGAGAAGACCAAGCGTCCGTCGATTCGTTGCATGACGCGTTCATCGTATGCTCTCGCGGTGCCATACGCCTGGCTTTCCAGGCGAACGCAGCGAACGATTTCATTACAATTCCGCCGCCGTTTCATTACGGAACGGCCCTACCACGTTAGGGGGCCGTCCATTACGGTGGATTCATGGTTTCTTTCATCTTCAGTCTCGTGTTGAGTCTCGCGGGTTGGCATGGCATCGCGACGATGGACGTGCAGAGCGGATCGCCGGCGGCAAACGTTTCTCCGTCGGACGTCCAGAGCGGATCGCCGGCGGCAACCGTTGCCCCGTCGGACGTTCAGGGCGGATCGCCGCACCTCAAGCCGGCCGACGTTCAGAGCGGCAGCCCCGCAGGCTAAGCACTTCCCCAGGAAGAGGGGCTGTCCGGCGACAAGGCTTTTGCCATGAGCGAGAAGGCCAGGTCGGCGGGACTGTGGTCGGCACGTGAAGCATTCTTGCGGGCCGACTACGACACGTGCGCCGCTCTCCTCGCCGCTCGGCGTGGAATCGAGCGCGACTACCTGCTGGCGCGATGTTACATCCGCATGGATCGCTTCGCTGATGCAGAGCGCGTTCTCGGCGCCTCGCGCGGAAAAGACCGTTCGACGTGGGCATCGCTGCTCGCGCACTCGCATTTTCGCCGCGGCGACGTTGCTGGCGCGCGTCCGCTGCTCGACCTCGCCGACGCCCGCGCGACGAACGACGCCGAGCGCGATGAAGCACGCTTCTTGCGCGCCTTCTTGGAGTGGATCGACCTTCGACGCGAAGAGTCGGCAACGCTGTTGTCGACCGGCACCTTCGGACCTTTCGAAGGCAATGCGGAGTCGCTTCGCGGTTGGCTTTCCATTGCGAAGGGCGATTACGCCGGCGCGCTCGGCCAGTTCGAAAATGCGATAAAGCTTTTCGGCAGCGATCTCTTTCTCGAATGCAACGCGCTGCGAACTGCCTCGAACTTCGCGCGCGAGATGTACATGCCCGCCGTCATGTCGCGCGTGTTGCACCGGGTTTCGCGAATCGAGTGGACGCCGTATCTAGAGGTTCCCCGTTTTCACATCATGCGGAGTGCCGCGTGGTTTCGCGCCATCGATGGAGAGTACGGCGACGCGATGCGGCACTTTCACGAACTCGCCGCCCTCAACGTCAGCGATCCATGGCGGCTTTACACGTACTGTGACCGCGCCTATTTCTCGCTCGTGCTGGGTGAAGAGATCAACGGCTGGGCGACGGCAGAAGAGGCGCTCGCGCTCGCGAACCGCATCGATTGGGAGGCCTACTCCGGCGGCGAGATCGTCGTGCTCCTCTACGTTGCGAACCTCTTTGCGCTTCGGCGTCCGATCGACGCGCAACGTTGCTGGAAGCTCTACAGCGCCCTATCGCCGACCGATCCGAGCATTCGCGCGGCGATGTCGGCGGAGCCGTCGGTGGACGCATGGGAACAATACACCGCGGGTTTGCTCGAAAAGGGCGCTGGAAATCCAGCCGCAGCAGCCGCGCATTTCAATCGGGCGTACTCGATCTATCGACGCATCGGCTTCGAGTGGCGCGCCGTACTCACGCTGCTCGCGCAGAGAGACGTCGCACCCGATGACGGCAACTACGACGAGTACATCGAAGCCGTTCTTCGCCGATTCCCTAACTCGTGGTTACGCAGACTCGCCGACCACGAACGCCGCCGACGTGGACCCGTCGTTGTCAGCAGCATCGCGTAGCTATGATCGCGGTGACGACTCCCTCGGCGATCGTGCGAGGATACGACGTTCTTGTCTCGGCGGGTCACGAAGGGCGGCCGCAGAGCTGTCCGCGTTTTCCGCATCATCGGTGCAACCTCGGCGCCGCCGGAGAGCGGGCGTGGACGCCGATCGTAGCGGATGCCGTAACGCGCGCTTTGCGATCGCGCGGCGTTCGCGTCATTCGCCTTCCCGCCGACTTCGTTGGAACGTATGCAGTCAAAGTTGCAGTTTTCATCCATTTCGACGGAGCGTCGCCTGCGTGCGGCAGCGCTGCGTCCGTCGGATATCCGAAGCGGGCAGAACGGGCGACCGCCGCCAGTTGGAAGAGGCTGTACGGACAATACTTTCCGTTCGGATTTCGGCCGGACGACTTCACGGCCGGACTTCGACGGTACTATGCGTACAAGCAGATGCGCGCGAGCGTCGGCTCGTTCGTGCTGGAGCTTGGGGAGATAACGTGCCCGGCGCAGCGAGCGTGGCTCGCGCCGCGACTCGATTGGGATGGGGCGCTCATCGCGCACTGGATAGGCACGCTTATCGATCCGGGGCAAATCCCGCTTCCCCGCGCACGGAGCAGCGCTAGACGATGATCCGTCAAGTTCGACCCGATGGCCGCATCGAAACCGGTGGAACGTTCCAGCCGATTCTGCGGCCGCGCGTCGTCGAGCGCATCGCAGCAGCCGCGACGCAGCGCATCGCGCTCATCGTGGCGCCGGCTGGATATGGCAAGTCGGTTGCGCTTTCACAGTTTCTCCGCGAGCTCGATGAACCGTGGCTGCGCTTTGACCTGCGGCCGGAGCACGATACGCTGCCCGGCGTCCTGCGCGGTTTTGCCGAGGCGGTGGAAGAAGCCGCTCCAGAGGCTCGTCCCACGCTCGCAAGCGCGTACGAGCGCAACCGCGCTTCGGCTACCGCAGGAGCGGACCTGGCGCTCTGGATGTACCAGCATCTGAAGAGCTGGCGCGGCACGATTGCGATCGACGATCTGCACGTCGCGGAGAAGGACGTCGAGGTCGTGCGGTTCCTTGTCGCTCTCATCGAGCGTACGAAGACGCACATTCGATGGATCATCTCGACGCGCACGGCGGCGGGTCTGCCGATCGGGACGTGGCTCGCGTACGGCGATTGCGACCTCATGGTCGACGAGCGTGACCTTTCGTTCACGACCGACGAAGCGAAGCAGGCCGCGTCAGCGTTCAAGTTGGGCGTTCGCGAAGAGGAGCTCCGCGATCTCCTCGAGCTGACCGAGGGCTGGCCAACGGCGCTCAGCTTCGCGCTACGGACCTCGACGCGCTCAGTCGATCTGCGCAGTGTCACGTCGATGACGCGCGAGATGATCTATCAGTATCTCGCAGAGCAGGTCTACCGCTCCCTCTCGGACGAGGAACGCAAGTTTTTGGAAGCGATATCGCTGCTGTCAGAGATCGACGTGGACGTGATGGTGGCGATCGGTTTCGATCGCGCGCGCAAGCTCATCTCGGATCTACGCGAGCGCGTCGCCTTCCTCTACGAAGTGCGCCCTGGCGTCTATCGTTGCCACGACCTTTTCCGCGACTTCGTGCTTCATCAGCTCAAGCTCGAAGGCGAAGCGGAGACGAACAGGCTACGCTGTCTCATCGCTGGCGCAATGGAGACGCTCAAACGGCCGCACGTAGCGCTCCGTCTCTATGCAGATGCGCTTGCGGAGCCCGACGTACTGCGGCTCGTCGAGATCTACGGCTTCGATCTCCTCGCGACGGGTCACACGGACCTCGCGCTCACCGCGATCGGTGCCCTTTCCGAGGAGCATCAGCACAATCATCCGCTCGTTCTCGCGCTGCGCGGCATTCTCGAGCAGTCCATCGGACGCTTTGCCGAGGCTGAGCCGCTCTTTAAACGAAGCCTGGAGCTCAGCGAGGATTCCGCGCTCCGCGCAGGCGTTTCGCTCCGCTTGGCGCTGCTCTATATCAATCAAGGAAAAGATGGCGCGCAGGTCCTCGAGCCTGTGACGCGCGACCCGAACGTGCCCAAACCGCTGCTGGCCGAAGCCGTCGCGCTCTCGGCGGTCGTCGCGGCTCGCGCGCGTCAAACGGAACGTGCGAACGAGCTTATCGACCGCGTCGAGGAGGACGTGCAGTCAGTTGAAGAGAGCGACTCACTCGCGCGCACGCTGCAGCGCGTCGGCGTCGCGGCGTGGGAGCTGCGTCAGGACCAGCGCGCGCGATTTGCGCTCGCGCGCAGCTCGGAGATGGCGAGCCGGCTTTCATTGCACAGTCTTGCGTGCAGAGCGCTCGACGTACTCGTGCTCGAGGCGTGGTTCTGCGAGAACGACGTCCCCTACGCGATGTGGTATGCCCAGCAAGCGGTAACCGCGGCCGGGAAGGCCGGCGACATCTTCGACATGCATACGGAAACGCTGCGCATGCTCAGCCTCGAGCTCTGGCGCGGCAATGTAGAGCGCGTGATCGCCCTCGAGCGGCAGGCGGCGGATCTGCGCACGAGCGACTCTTCGCGAGGCATTTATCTAGTGGAGAGTCATGCGTATCGTCACGCGTGGGACGGAAAGTTTGCAGAAGCGCATCGCGCGTTCGCGGCAGTCCTCGACCGAGTGATGCACCCGTTCGACAAAATCATGGTGCGCGCTCTCTACGCGCTCTGCCTGTCGCTGGATGGCAAAGTCAAAGAGTCGAAGGAAGAGGTTCCGAAGCTCATGGCGGCTATCGATGCCGAAGAGCCGACGCTCGATGGATTCGCGTCGCTCGCTTTGGACATAGCCCAGTTGCTCGCGGTTCTTTCCGAGCTCGTCGCGGGACGCAGAACGATAGCGACCAACTTGCTCAAACGTCGTCAAGCGCTCTGCGGGCGTCCCGGAGTCGAAGCGATGAGGGAGGCGGTCACGCAGTTGTTGCGAGGACCGCACGCTGCGGTCCCGATCGAAAGCGCGCTGCAAGCGATGGACCAATACTCGCTTGGAGGATTTGCCCGCCTTGTCGCAGCTTCGCAGGCGGCGATGCAGCGGGGTGACGTCGAGGAGGAGGGCCGGGAGCGGCGCCTCACCGAGGCCGAGGTTCGGATCGTCAGGCTCTTGTCCGAAGGTCTTAGCCCGAAGGAGATCGCGGCCGAGACCGGGCGCTCAGTCCTCACCGTTCAGACCCATATCAAGCACGCGATCGCGAAGCTTAACTGCCGAGGCACGGGTGAGCTCCTCAAGAGTATCCACCAGCATGGGGTAGACGCCCTCATCTCCTAGGGAGTGCCCAAAAACGGGCATACCCAAATCTGGGTAGAGACACCTCCTGCTACGCGGGCTATCCTGTGATCGAGAACCCCTCTACCCAGGAGAACAAAAAATGTTAACCGCTTTGTTTGCCGCCGCGGCGCTCATCGCAACTTTTGGCGGGTTCAGCACCCCGCCGGGTTCGGTAGGCTAACCACCAGCTAACGCCAGGCGGCACGCGAGAAATGGAAGTCTCAAGTGCGCGACCCGGAAATAACAGTAGCTACGCTCGGCGAGGTCCTTGGACGGGACCTCGGGGCGCTGAAACGCAGCGCGATCGAGCACCTGACGCTCCCTGAGCTGAGCGGCGACACCGCGACCGACGCGGCGCTGGAAACGCTTTTGGATCGTCTGTGTCTCTCGCTCGCCCTGGCTAAGCCTATCGGCTTGGTGACATGGGCGGAGCGCGAGGCGAGAAGGGTCGGACGCGCGGGAGTCAGCGACATGCTCGCTGCCGCCGCGCATGCGATCTCGGTTGCCGCGGGAGAGTTTACTGTCGATCGCACGCGGGTGTTGTCGGCGCTGGACCTTCTCGCAGCTGAGGTGCAGCGGGCAGCGTTTGGTCCGCAGACGGAGTCGAAGTCGGCTCCTGAAGAGGACCGGGCGTCGGATGTACTGATGGCGATGCTTGCCGAACGCGATGCGGCGACGAGTAGCCACTCGAAAGCAACCGCGGTGTGGGCGCGCCGTCTCGCGACGGCGATGGGACAGGACCCGGAGAGTGTCGAGTTCGTCGAGCTCTGCGGGCTTCTTCATGACCTCGGTAAGGTCTCGACTCCGGACGCGATCCTCAATAAGCCCGGCCCCCTCAACGAGTCCGAGTGGACAACCATGCGCGACCACTCAGCCGCTGGCGCGCGCATCGTTGGACAGATCCCCTCGCTCCGCCGCTGTTCGCTCATCATTCGCGCACATCACGAACGCTTCGACGGCAAAGGATATCCGGACGGCCTGAACGGTAACGCGATTCCGTTGGAGGCGAGGATCATCGCCGTCGCCGATTCGTTCCACGCAATGGTCACGGACCGCCCCTACCGCAACGCGATCTCGCCACGTGAAGCGATGAAGATTCTCGAGGATGGCAAGGGAACGCAGTGGGACCCGAAGGTGGTTGAGGCATTCATGGGACTCTTCGAGCATCGCGCCCCGGCGGCACGGCCGCGATTGGTGCACGCCTCCCGGTAATGTAAGCCGAGCTGCACCGGCTCAGGGCGGCCACAGGGTTCCGCCGCAGGATGCAGCGTAGATGGATGGCGTGCAGCACGCCCGCGTAGCGGTCGTCGATGACGACCGCATGATCCGAGAGATGCTCGAGCTAGGGCTCTCGCGTGAAGGCTTCGAGGTCGCCACCGCGTCAGATGGACAGGCGGCCATCGATTTGGTGCGCCGTTTCGACCCAGAGGTCATCATCCTCGACATCATGATGCCGAAGATAGACGGCTTCACGCTCTTGCCCATGCTGCGCGAGATCAGTCACGTGCCTATTTTGATGTTGACGGCGAAGGGCGCGCTCGAGGACAAGATTCGAAGTCTCGGCGCCGGAGCCGACGATTATCTGGTCAAGCCGTTCGTTTTCGAAGAGCTCATCGCGCGCATTCAGGCGAAACTGCGGCGTCCGCAACTCATCGAGGAGAAGGTGCTGCACTGGCGCGACCTCTCGCTCAACACGGACACGCGGGAGGTTCGGCGCGGAAAGGAACCTATCGAGCTGACGCACCGGGAGTTCGACCTACTCAGTGTCTTCATGCGGGAGCCGCGTCGCGTCTTCAGCAAAGATCATCTGCTCGAGCTCGTTTGGGGACACGACTTCGAAGGCGGTCCGAATATCGTCGAGACCTACATCTCGTACCTGCGTTCGAAAATCGACCGCCCCGGCGAGCCAGGATCGTTCGTTCGAACCGTGCGCAGCGTCGGGTACGGCCTCTCGCAATGAAGTTTCAGCCTTCGATAGCCTCGCGTCTCGCCGGTCTCTACGCGGTGATCTTCGGCGTAACGATGGTGCTCGTCGTCGTCGCCTCCTCGATCGCGCTCGTCATCGAGCTCAGTCACTACGAGTTCGAGTTGATTATCGGAAAGCAGCAGCAGGCGAGATTTATCGCCACCGGCTACCACGACGCCGGACTTCCGATACAGCAGGCTG
>JASHPC010000254.1 GCA_030038335.1 Vulcanimicrobiota bacterium | reverse complement strand
TGCACGAATGCTTGCGGAAGCGTGAAGGCCGTAACCCCCGCGAGGGAGATAAGTAACACGCGACGATAGCCGATGCGGTCGCTGCGTTTGCCAAGCAGAGGCGAAGCGATGAGATCCGCGAGGCCCGTCACTGCAAATGACGCGCCCGCCGCCGTCGCGAGCCACGGAACCGGACCCACCATGCTGCGCACGTAGAGCGGAACGATCGGCTGCACTCCCATTGCCGCGACCTGCGCGAGCAGCAGCACGACGAACATCGGAGCGAGCTGCGGATGACGCACGAGCTCGTGAATCTCGGCCAGCAGCGTCATACCCGTCCCCCGTGAAGCGTCGCTCTTCCTTTGAAACTTCTCGTGGACGAAGAGCGTGCACCCGACTGCGGCGACGAACGCGAAGATCGCCGTTCCAAAAAAGATGACGCGATAGTTGTGCGTGCGATCCGCAACGACTCCGCCCAGCATCGGTCCGAGAAGCGCTCCGACGAGCTGCCCCGTTGCCATCCATCCCAACGAGAAGCCGAGTCGCCGTCCAGGAACCTTCGTTGCGATGAGCGCTGTTGCGGCGGCGGAGAAACCGCTGAACGCGCCCATCGCCGCCCGCACGCCCAAGAGCTGCACCGCATTCTGCACGCACCCCATGAGCGCGGTGAACACTGCGACGGCTGCAGTCGACCGAATCACCATCGGTTTGCGACCCATGCGATCGGCAATGCCGCCCCAGATCGGAGAGATGAGTGCCGAGGTGAGGAAGTTAGCCGAAGAGATCACGCCTGCCCACAGCTCGACGTTTGCGAGTGGATGGACCCCGAGTTGAATGAGAAAGAGCGGTAGGAAGGGCGCCGAGATCTGAAAGGCGAGCGACATCGTCACTTGGACGCCGACCATGAGCCAGAGCGTCCGCTGCCACTCTTTCACCAGGCTACGATATCCGTCACAGCTCCTTCGGTGCGAAGGTCAGCGCAAGCGAGTTGATGCAATACCGTGTGTTTCGTGGAGCCGGGCCGTCGTCGAAGACGTGACCGAGATGCGAATCGCAGCGCTTGCAACGCACTTCGACGCGATGCATCCCGAGCGTGTCGTCGTCGACGAGCCGAACGTTCTTCTGCTGCTCGGGATGCGTGAAGCTTGGCCAGCCGCAGTGCGACTCGAACTTTGCGCTTGCGTCGAAAAGCGCGGCGCCGCAAGCGCCGCAGAGATACGTACCACTTTCCGTGACGCGCAGCAGCGTGCCCGTAAAGGGTCGCTCGGTCGCCGCTTCACGTAAAACGCTGTATCGCTCTTCTCCCAACTCGCGGCGCCACTCGTCTTCAGTTTTGACGACCTCAGGGTCTTCGCCGGCGTGGTTCATGCGCCGTGCTTTCTGCGCGACGTCAAAAAGGGCTTGCCGAGGCGGAGCAGGTATTGCGCCGCATGGCTCTCTCCCCGGAACGCATCACCGAGTTGCAGCTCCGCGCAAATGACGTGCGCGAAGGCATCATCCGCGCGCTCGTCGCGGCCGGTTCCGGACACTCCGCCGGACCGCTCGACATGGCGGACGTCTTCACGGCGCTTTACTTTCACATAATGCGCCACGACCCGGCAAATCCTGATTGGCCGGAGCGCGATCGCCTTCTGCTCTCGTGCGGTCACATTACGCCAGTTCGCTACTCGGCCATGGCATACGCCGGATATTTCCCTGTCGAAGAGCTCCTCACGCTGCGCAAGTTTGGGACGCGCTTGCAGGGACACCCCGAGCGGGTGCGGCTCCCCGGTGTCGAAACGACGTCCGGACCGCTCGGTGAGGGTCTGGCTCAAGGCGTGGGCATGGCACTCGCCGCGAAGATCGATCGTAAGCCGTGGCGCGTCTACGTCGTGACGTCCGATGCGGAGCATCAGTGCGGCCTCCATTGGGAGGCAATGCTGACGGGCGCAAAGTTCAAGCTCGACAATCTCATCAACATCATCGACCGCAACGTCATCCAGATCGACGGCAGCACCGAAGACGTCATGCCTCTTGAGCCGCTTGCCGACAAGCATCGCGCATTCAACTGGGAAGTCTTCGAGTGTGACGGAAACGACATCGTCGCATTCATCGAAACCGTCGAGCGCGCGCAAAAGGTTACGGGAAAACCGTCCGTCATCGTAGCGCATACGGTTCCGGGCAAAGACGTCTCCTATATGGAAGGCGACTACACGTGGCATGGAAAGCCGCCGAACAAGGAACAGGCAGAGCAGGCGCTTCGCGAGCTGCACGAACAGCGCGAGAGGATCCTCGCCCATGCGTAGCGCGACTGAAGACGCCGCTGCGCGCATGCATCTCGTCGACTATCGCAATGCTGCAACGCTGAAGCAGGTTCCGACGCGCAATGGCTTCGGCGAGGGCCTCATCGAAGCGGGAAACCGTAACGCGAACGTCGTCGGAGTCTGCGCCGACCTTGCCGAGTCGACGCGGATGGAGGGATTCAAGAAGGCGCACCCCGCGCAGTACTTCGAGATCGGCGTTTCGGAGCAGATGCTCGTCGCGATGGCCGGCGGCCTCGCCGCGTGCGGCAAGATTCCATGGATCGCCTCGTACGCAATGTTCAATCCCGGACGATCGTGGGAGCAAGTGCGCACGATCATGGCGCTCAACGAGACGAACGTGAAGATCGCGGGCGCGCACGCGGGCGTCTCGGTAGGACCCGACGGCGCAACGCATCAGGCGATCGAGGATATTGCGATCATGCGCGTGATACCTCATATGTGCGTCGTCGTTCCGTGCGACTCGGCGCAAACGAAGAAGGCGACGCTCCTGCTCTCCGAGACGTGGGGGCCGACGTATCTGCGCTTCGCTCGCGAGAAGTCGCCTGTCGTCACGACCGAAGAGACACCCTTCGAGCTTGGCCGGGCGCAGGTCTTTCGCGAGGGCAGTGATGTCGCAATCGTTGCCTGCGGAATCCTCGTCTACAACGCGCTCGTCGCCGCCGACGAGCTCGCGCGCGAAGATGGCATCGA
>JASHPC010000253.1 GCA_030038335.1 Vulcanimicrobiota bacterium | reverse complement strand
CCCCGGATAGACTTCGTGCGCGGAGATGATTGGGAACTCGTAGGTGTTGAACTGCGCCATGAAACCGGCGGTCCGTTCCTTCGACCATGATGCGTCCGGCGGCGTCACATAGTAGTATGCTTGCGTCGCCTTCGTTTCCAGCGGACCAGCCGAGTCTTCCGCTGCGGTGATGAACGCGCGCTCGAACGGTGGCGTCTCGATGACTTTGATGCTTGCACCCGATGGCAGCGAGACAATCCTGTGCGAGATGACGAACGCTCGCAGCTTTGTGAGATCGGCGCTCGCGACGTTCAGCAGTTGTGACGGTGGCGGGTAACTCTTTGCAAGTGAGAGATACACGGCCAGCGGCGATGCATTTGGATCGATTTCCCTTGCCGTTGCGATGAACTGCGCGCGCGTCGTGGCTAAAGCTCGCTCGCCATATCTGAGATACTGTGACACGGGCATGTCGAGCGCATCTTCGTAGAGGAGACGCTTTCGGTAGGCCTCCGTGCCGATCGCGTAGGTCCCCGACGGTCTAATGCTCTTGATCCAGGCTGCGTACGCGCTCATAGCGCGGCCTGCGGCGGCGTTGGCGCGTCGCAAGCGAGCCTGCAGCGATGCATTTCCTACACTTGCAAACGCTTGGGGAACAGTTTGCTCGAAAAAAGAGATCGCTCCAGCCGCGTCACCGTAGGCGACGTCTTTCGTTACGGGGTCGACTGTCGTCGTGTCGAGGCGAGCTTGACGAAGCATCGCGGGAATAGCGGACTCCCGCGCGATCGCGTCTTGCATACGGGTTTCAAGCGGTGCGAAGTTACGCGACATCAAGCTGAAGACGGCGCCACTTGCGAGCTGCACGTATTGATCGGGATTATGCCTCCACTGCTGAAGCGTATCCGTCAAAAGCATGTCATCCCGCATCTGGTTTACGAGCAGATGCCAGTCGACGTTTCCGTCCGGCGACAGCGCAGCGCGTTCGACCGCGTTCAGCCTGCGTAGCATCGAACGGTCCATTGCGAGCCGCGCGGCAACTGCCGACGGCGACACGTCGTCGAGTTGCGCGTCGTACGCGTGCACGCCCACTTGCGTTGCTGACGACGGACTCATACGGAAGCCGGTGCAAAAGTAGTCGTGCCCGATCGCCGCGACTTGCTCGTCGGCGCTTCGGACGACATTCGGTGCCGGCATCGCACCGACGAGGATTGCGGACAAAATTGCGGCGAAGCAGCGAGTTTTCAGCATGGGCGCCTCTTCGCCGGCCGGCCAACTATACCGCTCTGCCGTCTTCAAGCCGTGTTACGGCGATCACGCTCAACCGGGTACGGGCTGTCCGCCCACGAAGCATCGTACAAATCGCGGGAGGGTATAGCGATCCGAACCGTTGCAAGACTGGCAAGAAGGTCTTTGATTCGCCTACGGCGCTTCGCGTTGGCAGCGGCCGCCGGCGCGCTGTTCGTCTCTCCGGCGGCCGGACACGAGCGTGCGTGGCGACTTGGGCTGGTCACGACGGTAAGCGGTGCGGGAACTGCGAGTCCGCAGCAAGTGTGGGCGTATGCTGACCCGTTTAACGCCCGACGGCTCATAGCGTGCGGCCGAATGACGGATCCCGCGGATAACCTTGACGCAGGGTACGTCTCCACATCAAGTGACGGTGGGAGTACTTGGCGGCGGACGCTGCTGGAGAACTCGACGCGCTGGGTCTCGGAAGAATCATGCACGTTCGGTCAGGATGGGAACGCGTACTTCATTGCTGGAGCCTCGAACTTCTACGCTGGCGTGCCGCATCACGAGACGGGGCACATGCACTTCTACGTTTCGCGCGACGGCGGAGCGATCTGGCGCCGGACCTGGACGCGAAAGGATGGCTGGTTGGACTGGACCACGACCGCCGACGCGTACGATCCCGGATCGCACTCGGACGCTGTCGTCGTCTTCGCCAACCAGGGCACGGACGTGCTCGGGCACTGGCTGCCAACGCAACCCGTAGCCGTGATGTCGACCGATTATGGTCACACGTTCTCGCCGCTCATCGCACTGCAGTCATCGCAGTATCGCTACGATGCTGTATGGGCGGGCGGCAACACGGTATTGCCAGACGGCACGATTCTGTTCAGTGCATCGGCGGCTCGCACGTCGAGCGCGTCGGCGACGCGAGACTGGGGAAGCGGTGAGGTCGCCGTAGAGGTCTTTGCATTCGATCCTGCGACAGGAAAACTCAGCGTTCGCGCAGTGCTTCGCGTTCGGCACCGTGTACCGATCTTTACGGCGGCGATCGCACGAGGCAATAGCAGCGGCAACTTTAGCGGGCGTCTCTACGTCGCTTGGGTTGAGGAAGAGGCTCGGGAGTCAGCGCTGTGGCTTGCCACTTCGGACGACCGCGGATTTCACTGGAGAGCTCGCGCGATCGCTCGTGGATTCGGAACGGACTATCCCGCCGGTTGTTCCGTTTCACCCCCGATCGATCAGGTGCGCCTTGCAGCAACGCCTGATGGTACGCTGGGCATCTTATGGATGGAGAATCGTGCAAACGCCCTCTTCTCGATCTCTCGCGATGGAGGTAGGACGTTTGCTTCTCCCGTGACGCTGACGCAGAGCGACACATCGACTTTGGCTCCGTTCGAAACCATTCCGTCGAACGACTACTGGTTACAGACAGCGCTCGACGTGGAGTCGGGTAAACCGAACCCACAAGGCGCGTGGCTCGGCACCCCGGGCGTGAGCGTCGTCATGGAGAGAGACACGCTCGACGACATCTCGCTCGCTGCCGTCCGCGACGGGACGTTCCGCGCCTTTTGGATCGCGCCGCATGGCACGGCGCACGTGCTCATGACGCGCAGTGTCGTCGCCGGTGAAACGGACGGTTTCGGCTCGATGCTCTCCATTCTGCGTCGCGGCCGCTGCGTGCGGGGAAACATGGAACTGGCGCGACCGGCACGCCCGCAGGTGATTGCGCCACTGCACGTCCCGGGGACTTCAAACGTCACCTCGTCTATTGCAGTCGATCCTTTACGCTATGGCTATGACGCGAGAGTGCATACGGTCTACGTCGAGTTGCAGATTTCTAACACCGGGCACGGGACGCTTCACGGGCCGTTCCTTCTAGTCGCTATGAATCCGCACTCAGACTTTGGCAGCGTGACGGTCGCAGGCGCGCAGCAACACGTCGACGGGCATCCTGCGTGGACTCTCGCAGGGAACGCCTCATCGAATCTGGCGCCTGGAGAGCGAACCGAAGCCCTGCGTATCACGGTCCATATCGACAGATTGCACGGGCTTCCAACAAACTACCTCGCTGGCGATGCATTCTCAACCGCGCTGCGTCTCTATAGCGTCGACGCGGCGCGGACCAACCGCAGTGCGGGGTGACCGAGCAAGCCGTGCCGAACCGATCATGAACGACAGCGGCGTCCCGCAGCGTCACGTCTTCACGCATCCGTCGAAGGTCGAACATTGGCGGCATGTCGTCGAAATCGCGGCGTTTGTCGTCGCAGCAGGCTGGGCGTTTTACGTGTTCGTGTACCAGGAGCGCATCAAGCCGGCGAACGAACCGGGAGCTCTCGATATCGTCAACCCCATAGTTCAGCACGAGGACGCTCCGCGCGGCAAGGAGATTGTCACGATCATGCTGCCGATGAAGAATGTCGGACAACCTGCAGTACAACTCGACGCCTTTATCATCGACGTGTCGGGGGTCCGCTATGGGTCGCGGGTTGTCAACTCGCCGCAGTCTTCTTCCAATGTTGCGTTCAACGCTACGTTACCTCAGACCGTTCGCGCGCCGCTGTACTCCTTTCTGTTCGTGTACGCTCCATTTGGAAATGGCAGCAACCGCGCGGTATTGAGACCCGGAATCAATAGAGATTTCGGTTTCTCGTTTGCTCTACTGCGAAACGCATACGATGCGCTTGTCGTGAACTACTCGGTTTGTTACCAGCGCGCGGACGACACACGCGTGGCGCCGTATACTCCACAGCGCGCGCCGAACGGCATGCTCGACACGCGAGCGATGTACGCTTTTGGCACTAAACATAACGTGTACTGCAGCTGGCTGCCTCCGATACGGGCCGAGGCGTTGTAGGGCATGTAGCGCACTTTACTGGTTTCTTGAGAACGATGAGTCGCTTGTTGGCGCTATGCATTATGCCTGCTCTACTAGTCGTTGGCACCGGTACGAGCATTGCGCAGTCTGGAGCCAAGACGGCAACCCTGACGGTTCACATCGTCAACGCGTCTGGAAAACCGGTGTGGTTGGCGGAAGTGACGGTCTACGGCCCCCGCGTTCTCGTAGGCGAGTCGCTGCAAAGTGGAGATGCGGTATTCTCGAGCCTTCCCGCCGGTGAGTATCGCATCCGCATAGTTCGGTACGGATATGCGACTATAGATATTCCCAAAATGGATCTCGCCGATAACGCAAGCCTCTCCATAATCGTGCGCTTAGCATCAGCGACGGTCAAACAAATTGCAAAAGTTACCGCGACTTCGAAGCCGTCACTGCGAACACAGCAGGTCGACCAGAACAGCCCCTCCGCCGAGCTGAGCAACTCTCTGATCAGCGCGCTCCAGTCCCTGCCTGGAATAACGCTCAACCCCAATGGGCAGGCTTCGGTCAATGGATATTCGTCGACTCAAACGACAGTAAACATCAACGGCGTGCCCGTCTCGGTTCCCGGTGCGGCACAGAACCTACAACTGTTCAACGCGGATATTTTCGCAGCGGCGAGCGTGCAGCCTCAATCGGGTGGCGGTGGGACGATCGACTTCCAGACTGCGAGCCCAACGCTCGCGTGGCAGGGCGTAGCGCGTACTGTGATTTCATCCGACCATGGCGAGGACGTTGCGCTGCAGGAACTCGGTACCGTTGGCGACGTTGGCCTTTCGTTTACGCACGCATGGAACGAAATGTCGAATCCTCTTGAAGGAGTGTCGTACCTGGACGCAAGTGGCCTCGACTACGTGCATCGCGCTGCCGACACGGTCAACGGCAATGCTATGGAGCTTCGGTACGAGTTCTCGCCAGAGAACACAATCATAGCGAGCGCCGTAGGGCTCGACTCAACGCTGCCTATCACCTGTAACGAGTGGACCGGAAGGATTCCATGTGGTTATGGTCCGACAAATCTGCAGCAAAGCGATCTCCAATCATACCAGCTACGGGACATAGCGCAGGTCGGATCGAGTACGCTTGGGATCACGGTTTACGGTAACGACTCCGCGGATGACGTAAACCAAACAGGATACTACGTGAACGGCATCCACATGCCATCCAGCAGTTTTAGTGAAAGCTTCCAATCTGGTGCTCTCGCAACCGGACAGTTACGCGTCGGCAGCTTCTTGGTGCCTTTGAGTTTTTCGTCCGCATCGGTAGTGACGAACTCTGTTGGGACGGCTTTCGGACCGCTCTTGCCTGCTTTCATATCTCGTTATCTAACGCAGTCCTTATCGACGAGCCTTCCGCTACTGAGTGAGTCACGATTCGACGCGCGCGTGAATCTGGGCGTCAGGAGCAATACGGTAGTGGGCTCGACTCTAACCCATGCTAACGGCGCACTGGAAGCGGACTATGCGGCATCGAGGCACGACTCGTTTAGCGCTTCGTTTAGTCCAGGGAATCTCGGATCGCCTACGCCGTCCTTTAATGGCGTTTCGGCTCCAAGCCTCTTGCAGTTCATCTGCTCGGAGAACGTGGGGATTGGAACCGGACCTTCTGCGGAGGGAAGCGGTGGGACGCAGACGCAAACAACGCTCACCTGGACGCACAACTCGCCGCGCTGGACGACGAACGTCAATGCGTATCGTAACGTCCAAGTCGATGGCCCGATCGATGCGACCATCGATGCCGTATCGCTAAGTCCGACGTACTTCGACCCGCTCTACCTTGCTGACGCTCAGAGCGACGCCCGAAATGAGTGCGGCAGATCCACGATTGGCAGCCTGTCCGACCTGTATTTTCAGACGAGCGGCATTGCGAGCAGCGCGGTATACCAAGGCGTGCAACTCGCGTCGGCATATTACTTCGGCGAGAGTGCGAGCCTGAGAGGCAGTTATTCTACGACGAGTGCGCAGGCGTACGGCAGTGGCTTGCCGCTGTTCGGAATGCGCTCGACGGTGGTCTCTGGCGCGCAGCTTCCAAATGTGCCGTTACATACTGCAAGTCTCGATTTCCAGACGCTTCTAGGAGCGAATGTCGTGGGGCTCTTTCAAACCAGCTATTCCAGCGCGAATAACGCGTACAATCTGCCGGCGCATCTTACGTTTGACGGCGGCTTTCTCGCCACGATGCCCAGGGGCACACTCTCGCTAACGATGACGAACATAAGCAACGCCTACCCGGGCCCGTTCGCGACGTCCGACGATGCCGTGCCTTTGCCGATGTTGCAGGGTGAGTTCCCGACAATCGCCCAACCGCTTGCGCCGCGAACGGTTAACGTCGGCTACCGGTTTCATGTAGGGCCGCCAGAGAATAGTGTTTCATTCTCGATCCCCAATCAGCAGTTCGAAGCTCCGCCAAATGGTTTCTGGTTGACGATGTATGGAGAGCCGCCGCTGCCTGATCGACCTCCGGCGGATCCGTTCGTCATCAATAGAGAGGCTCCAGCATGTGGTCCTAAAGACGTGGCGCCGGCAACGGCGATATTGCAAGCGGAGCAGTCCTACGTGCGCAGCATTGAGAAAACAGTGGTAAACGGGAAATATCCCGACAGATATCCGCCTCTGCAAGATGGGTCGCTTCAGTTCAACTATCTCAAGACAAGGTTCTCGTACGTTGTGTTTATTTCGCAGAGTCCGCAGGCTACGTTTGACGACTTCAAGACGCAGGTCCAGCCGTTTGAGTCATGCGCGAAATGGAGTTTTGCGTCAGAGCAGCAACTGGAAGCGCGTCATCTCTTCGAATTGGGGCCGATAACCCCAAACAACATCGCACCTGCGCTACCGCTCTACGCTCCAGAGGTTGGACTCTATCATGGACCGCTTAGTTTACGCGTTCAAAGAGCACAACTGCCGGCTCCGGAAAATCTCGCCGGGGGTGCTTACCCGTCACCCCCTCCTAACGAGCCTTTTGCCATTATGAATTGGCAGGGATGTCCAGCGGAAATTCGTCCGGCGGCTCAAGAGCTACTCGCTGCAGTGCAGGCGTATGCGCATGCGTACTTCGACTTGCACGAGCGTCCGCAAAATCCCCAAGGGTTACTGATTGCGACGCACACCGATACCCGGAAACCGTGGATTTCGATCCGTACGGAGGACCTCTCCGCATTGTCCTTGCTGAGCCGTCAATGCATGTTCGTGAAATTTGAAACGCCAAAATACTTGTACAGTCTTGGATTGGGTGGCGAAACTACACCCGAAATAAACTACGCGCCCAGCATCGGACTCTACGAAGTTCCATAGTCGCGCGACGCGTGAAATCCGCTAAAGGAGAAGGCGGTTGCCTGCTGAAGGCTCCGCCATGAAACTCGCAAAAATCGGCATCATCGCAACAAACGTTGCTCTCGGATTTAGCTTCTTTGCACCAATAACAGCACTTGCCGTCACGTTTTCCGGTACGTGGGCCGTCTCGGGCACACTCGGACGACCCGTCGTCGGAACCGTTTCTCCCGTTTGTGTCTTTCGTCAAAGCGGACGCGTGATCAGCGGAACCTGCAAGGGTCCAAATAGCGCAGGCCCGATCGTGGGTTCCGTTACGGGCTTCACCGTCGCATGGCAATGGCGCATGACGAAAATCACTCAGATCGGCGTATCTGGAATTACGACATTCCACGGTACCCTAGGTGCAGACGGCGTGATCAGAGGTACTTGGGAATACCCAGGCTACGCCGCACTAGGGACGTTCACCGCGCAGCGCGTTCGGTAAGCGCTCATCCGCCACCGCGTTCTCCGCCGTGTAAAAGCCCGAACGTGCGAGCCAGCATTAACGCCATAATGAGAATGCCTAAACCTGCGGCGATAACGCAACTCCACGAGTCCAATCTGAAGCTCCCTACGCGACAGATAAGAACGTAGCCAATTGCAAAGTTGACGAAGCCCCAAAACACGTTGACGGTCGAAGAAGAGAGCCCCTTGCCGGGCGGTTTCGCAAACGGGCTTTGAAAAGCGCGGCCCATCACACCGCTGACGAAATGGGGAATGCCGTTCGTGAGGAAGGCGCCGCCAAAGAAGTAAGAGATGTACTGAAGCCACATCGTCCTAAAATCCAGTCGTTCTCTTCTTCTCTGGAGCGGTGCCTTCCCACCAGTCCGCGAAGATAACTACTCGTGCCGTTCTTTGATTTTCGGGGACATCGCGTTTGGTACGAAACGCACGGTCCGGAGGATCCTCTCTGGCCTCCGCTACTGCTGCTGCACGGCGGCCCGGGCGCGACGCACCAGTATCTCGAGCCGTTGACGTCTCTAGCGCGTGACGGACGGCGTGTCATCTTCTACGATCAGATCGGCTGCGGACGGTCCGATCACCCAACAGATCCAGCGTTTTATTCCGTACGCACGTTCGTCGACGAAGTGAACGCGCTTCGTTCCGCGCTCGAACTCGATCGCGTGCACGTGCTCGGCCAGTCATGGGGCGGAATGCTCGCAATGGAGTACGCGCTTACGCAACCGAAGGGACTCGAATCGATCGCCGTAGCCGACTCTCCCGCGAGCATTCCTCTATGGGTAGCAGAGGCAAACCGCCTGCGTGCAGACTTGCCGTCCGACGTCGCCCAAGTACTGACAAAACATGAGATAGCGGGGACGACGAACGACCGCGAATACCAAACCGCTGTCGAAGTCTTCTATCGTCGTCATGTCTGCCGTCTCGAACCCTGGCCTAACTGCGTCGTCCGAACGATGCAGGCCCTTACGGAAGACGGCTTCGTCTACAATCTCCTGAACGGTCCGAGCGAGTTCCACATCACCGGACCGCTCAAAGACTGGGACATCACCGATCGGCTGGGCGAGATATCCGTACCGACGTTGTTACTCAGCGGGCGCTACGATGAGGCAACGCCAACAGTCGTCGGCGCGATCCATGCGCGCATTCCGCACTCCGAGTGGATCGTCTTCGAGGAGAGCTCTCATATGCCGCACGTCGAAGAGCCCGTCGCTTTCAACGCGGCCGTTCGAGGATTTCTGGCGGGCATCGACCTGAAGCGAGAAAGTCGCTAGCCATTATATCGGAGGTAGCGACAAAATAATGGCAAAGCTCTCGTTATGG
>JASHPC010000252.1 GCA_030038335.1 Vulcanimicrobiota bacterium | reverse complement strand
GCGTCGCTTTCCAGTGCTCCGCGCTGGTTCTACTCCGGCGACGAGCTTTCGAGACGTCCGGAGCGTGGAGCGCTCTGCGCGATTACAGGAAGAACGCGTCTCGTCGTTGACGACGGTGACGGAGCGCGCGCGGAGTATGACATCGACGTACGGCTTCCGGGCGCGCACAATCGCGCAAATCTTGCCGCCGCCATCGCCGCGGCAATCGAACTCGGCGTTCCGGTCGAAGCGCTCTTGGGAGCGATTCCATCGCTCTCGTTGCCGAAGGGGCGATTCGAGCGTCTCACGCTTGCGGGAACGAACGTCATCTACGACGCGTACAACGCGAGCGCTACCGGAACGATGGCGTCTCTCGACGCGTTTTCCGACGAACCCTCCGCGCGGCGCATCGTCGTTCTAGGCGGTATGGCCGAGCTGGGCGGAGAGTCGGAAGCGTTGCACGAGCGCGTCGGCGCGCATGCGGCGGCGCGCGTCGACTGGCTGCTCGCTGGCGGACCGTTCGCGACGGCGACGATTCGGGGTGCGAAGAACGCCGGGCTTCCGGCAGAGCATATCGTCGAATACGAGACGAATCGCGACGCGGCGGCCTGGATTCGCGAGCACGCGCGCGGCGACGATCTCGTGCTCCTCAAGGGCTCGAGGGCGTATCGTTTGGAAGAGATCGTCGAGGAGTTGCGGAGATCGTGATACGCCCGCTCGCCGTACGGCGCGCAGAACTGCCGCAGGGCATCGTTGCTATCCCGGTTCGTACGGCGCTCGTGCGACCCGGCGACGACATCGTTTCCAGTGTTGCGCGCGCCGTGTGGAGCATCGCGCGACGCGGCGACGTGATTGCCGTCTCCGAGACGGCGATCGCGATAGCGCAGGGTGAGTTCGTCGTCGCAGAGTTCGTACGGCCGTCGCGGATCGCATATGCACTGTCACGCCGCGCCGGAGCGCTCGCGACGGTAAATCAACCTGAATCGCTGCAACTCGTCATCGATCGCGTCGGCGCGCGTCGAGTCCTTTACGCTGCCGCGATGCACGTGCTCGGACGCTTGCGCGGGAAGCGCGGCGTCTTCTACGAGATCATGGGCGAAGCGATCACCGCGATCGACGGCTACACAGGCACGCTGCCGCCGTACGAGCGCGCGATCGTCCTCGCGCCTCGCGAACCTGATCGCGTCTGCGAGGAGGTCGCGCGCGCATGCGGCGTTGCCTGCGCCATCGTGGATGCGAACGACCTCGAGAAGGCAAAGGTTCTCGGCGCGAGTCAGGGTGTCGATCGCGCGACGACGGAAGCGGCGTTGCTTGGAAACCCGCACGGCAACGGCGACGAACAGACGCCCATCGTCGTGTTGAAGTGGCGCGGGCAAGGAGCAAACCCGCTTCTTGCCACCGGAGTGACGCGATGACACCCGCCGCGTACTCCGATCTCGCATGGCAGGCGGTCGTCGGCTTCATCATCTCCCTCGCCGTCTGCTGGCTCTTGCTGCGTGTGCTTCCGCGCTACGGCTTGCGCCAGACGGCATACGAAGACGCGCCGGAGAGCCACCAGACGAAGACTGGAACTCCGACGATGGGTGGCCTCGCCATCCTTGCGGCTATCGCGTTCTCGACGCTCTTCGTGCACGACGAGCGCGTCCAAGCTCTCGTCGTCCTTGTCTTCGGCTGCGCGCTCATCGGATTCATCGACGATCTCATCGGCATTCGCAGCGGCACGAACGCCGGGCTGCGCGCGCGGACGAAGTTTCTCGCCACAGCGTTGGTTGCGGCGATCTTCATGCGGATGACGCCTTCGAGCGACACAATCTTCCATGCGGGCTCATTCACGCTGCTCGTGCCGTACTGGCTCTGGCTCGTGCTCGGTATCCTAGCGGTCACGGGTTGCGTGCACGCCGTCAATCTCACCGACGGTCTCGATGGGCTCGTCGCGGGCGCGATCGTTCCACCGCTCTACGTTCTCTGGGGGCTCGCGCTCGTCGAAGGAATGCGCGCGAGCGACTGGCCGACGCTCGTCGGATTTGCCATCGGCGGCACGCTCGGCTTTCTCGCATACAACCGCCACCCCGCGCGGATATTCATGGGCGATACTGGCTCGCTCTCACTCGGCGCGCTGCTTGCGGGTGCGGCAATTCTCGACGGACAGATGCTCTTACTCGTCATCATCGGCGGACTCTTCGTCGCCGAAGCACTTTCCGTGATGCTCCAGGTGACGTACTTCCGCATCACCGGCGGGCGCCGCATCTTTCTCATGAGCCCGCTGCATCACCATTTCGAGTTAGCGGGATTGCCGGAGCGCACGGTCACGCTCTACTTTTGGCTCGCGTCGCTGCTCTGTTCCGTGGTAGGATGGGTCATTGGAAATCTCTGAGCGATTGAAAAGGCGCTTCGATCGCACGACCGTGCTCGTCGTCGGGCTCGGCAAGAGTGGAGTCGCCAGCGTCGAGGCGCTGAGCGCGCGCGGCGCTGACGTCATCGCCACCGACGAGAAGCCGCCTGCGCAACTACGCGACGCCGTCGACAGAGTCGAACGCGCCGGCGCGCGGTTCGCAACCCCTGAAAATCTCGGAGACGATCTTAGCGGCGCTACGCTCGTCGTGCTCTCTCCCGGCGTGCCTCCGTCGTCGCCGCTCGCGCGCCGCGTTCGCGCCACGCGGATTCCGTTGATAGGAGAGGTCGAGCTCGCCTCGATGCTCTGCGAGGCGCCAATCATCGCAGTGACCGGAACGAAAGGAAAGTCGACGACCGCGGCGTTGATCGCGCATCTCATGCGCGCGTGCGGAAAGGACGTCCGCCTCGGCGGCAATATCGGCGACCCGCTCGTCGGCGTCGTGCCCTCGGCGCCTGCGCACGCGTGGGTTGTCGCGGAGCTCTCTTCCTTTCAATTGGAAACGGCCGTCGATCTGCGACCGCGCATCTCGGTTCTCCTCAACGTTGCCGCGGATCATCTCGACCGCTATGCATCGATCGACGAGTACGCCGAAGCGAAGTTTCGCATCTTTGCAAACCAGGGGGCCGGTGACGCGATCGTCCTCGACCGCGACGACGCGCGCCTCGCCGCGCTCGAGGCGCGTTTTCGCGCTCGCCGCTGCGAAGCCGAGCGCTTGTGGTACACGCTTGGGCCGCCGTCGCAAGGCGTTGCGATGGCGCTGCAAGGAACGGCGATCGTGGCGTGCGCCGAGGGCGTCCCGCAAACGATTGCCGACCGAACGGACGTACCGCTCTTCGGAACGCACAACGCGCGCAATGCGATGGCGGCGCTGCTCGCTGCCATGCGCGCAGGCTGCGAACCCGAGTCGCTGAGGCGGGCGCTGCGGACGTTCGCTGGATTACGGCATCGCCTTGAGCGCGTCGCGGAGGTCGACGGCGTGCTCTACGTCGACGATTCAAAGGCGACGAATCCGGCCGCCGCGGCCGCGGCGCTCCGGTCGTTCGAGAAGCCCGTCGTCCTCATCGCGGGCGGCCGCGAGAAGGGAACTGACTTTGCCGAGCTTGGCGTCGCAATCCGGGAGCGCGCCAAATCCGTAATAGGCATCGGCGAGGCCGCGCGAACGATCGAAGGCATCTCGGGATCCATGCCGTTCGAAACCGCATCGTCGATGGAGGAGGCCGTCGAGCGAGCGCACGCGCTCGCGCGAAGCGGTGAAATCGTGCTCCTCGCGCCGGCCTGCGCGTCATTCGACATGTTTGCGAACGCCGAAGAGCGAGGCGAACGGTTCGCGCGCGCGGTGAAGTTGCTCGCGGAGCGCGCGCATGCGTAGCGCCCTCTCACTCGACGATTACCGCGCCGAGCTCGGCGCGCGGCGTCCGTACGTCGCTGCGACGCCCGATCCGTGGCTCTTCGGTGCCGTAGCGTTGCTGGTTGCCTTCGGGCTCGTGATGATCTACTCAGCATCGAGCGTCACCGCCTACGCCGATCACCTCGACACGGCGTACTACGTAAAGCGTCAGTTCCTGTGGCTCATCGTCGGCGGTGCGCTCGCCTACGGCGCGTACCGCATGGACTATCTGCTGCTGCGCCGTTACGCGCCGTACGTGCTCCTCGCCAGCGTCGTCGGGCTCATGCTCGTCTTCGTTCCGCACGTCGGCGTGCGCGTCAACGGGGTGCATCGCTGGATCAGCCACGGAGCGATGACCCTGCAGCCATCGGAGTTTGCGAAGCTCGGGCTCGTGATCTTTCTTGCAGCGTGGCTCTCAGGGCGCGAGCCTCGCATCGACGTCACGAAGATGATGAGCGGACTCATTCCGGCATTTCTTCCCGTACTGCTCATGACGATGCTCGTCTTCGTCGAGCCCGATCTCGGAACCGCGAGCCTGCTCGTGATGGTCGCGTTCATCATGCTTTTTGCCGGCGGTGCGCGGATTCCGCACATGATCGCCCTCGCGTTCGCGATGACCCCTCCCATCGCGATTGAGATGCTCCGAAACGCAATGTGGCGCGCGCGGCTCTTCGCCTTCATCGATCCGTGGCGCGACCCGCAGAACACCGGCTTTCACATCATTCAATCGCTGTACGCGTTGGGGACGGGTGGCATCCATGGCGTCGGCTTGGGGGCGTCGCGCGAGAAGTTCTTCTACCTGCCAGAGCAATACACGGACTTCATCTTCTCGGTGCTTGGCGAGGAGGTTGGGCTCATCGGCGCGCTCGTGGTCGTCGTGCTCTTCGTCGTCCTTGCGTTTCGGGCCGTCAAGATCGCGCTCGC
>JASHPC010000251.1 GCA_030038335.1 Vulcanimicrobiota bacterium | reverse complement strand
GCTCCGTAGTATTTCTCCGAGGGAACCTCGATCGCGCCCATCGAGTCCGTCTCCGTGCGCATCGTTGCGCCGTCGGTCGAAACGCTGTTGCTCATGATGAAGTTATCTTCTGCGCGCGGCAGATGCCGCCTGGCGCAAAGCGCCGTCCACCGGACGCGTTTCGACGATCTCGTGAATCGTCAGCTGGAAGCGCGGATCGTACCGCCGATGATTGCACCGCCGACAGCTCGCGAGCTTCGAAGGAATCCGCCTTCGCAGAAGCTCGAAGCCGCACGACTCGCAGCGCAAGATGTAGCGCCGACTCGATTCCTTGCCTGGGCGCATGTGACCTAAGTCGTGGTAGATCGACGTCAGCCCGCATTCGCGCATCTTGCGCCTGAAGTTCGCGCCGTGGCCCGTGTCGCGGAAACGGTCGTAGCACCAAGCATGCACCATCTCGTGCAGAAGCGTCTCCTCCAGCGCTTCCGGATACTTCCTAAAATGCTTAGGCGACAGCTCGACGAGCAGCGGCTTGCGGCCGTACGTTATCCGCCCAGCCGAGTTGGAGAAGCGCTCGTTGTAGGCAAGTCGGCAATCGGGCACCGCGCCGTTGAAATAGCGGTTGTTCAAGCTCGCAAAGAGCAACTGCAGCTCTGCTTCTGAGGGCAGCACGGATGAATCTCTTCTTCGCGCGTCCAAACGGCTCTTCGTGAGTACGACACCGCGCGGACTGCCCAGGCGCATTTATCTGCCAATTCTCGGCGTCTTCTCCGCCATTTTTTTGGCCGTCCTAGGCTACCTCGTCTTCGTCGGCTTCGGCTCGGGAGGCTCTGTCTTCGGCGCCTCCGTCACGGGTCAGCAGCAGACCGCTCAGCAACGCGTCGAAGGCGGTCCGCCGCCTCCCATTCTGCTTCAGTATGAGTCGCTTCGCCGTAGGATTGCCGAGCATCCCAACGACGACGTCGCTCTGACGCAGCTCGGCGACATGGAACTGGCCGCAAACCGTTTCGCGCAGGCGATTCCGTACTATCGGCGTGCGCTCGCTGTCAATCCACGAAACGTCGCAGCGCAGACGGGTCTCGCGGAGGCGCGAGAGGGACTGCGCGAGGAAGGCCATTGAGAATCTACGTTTCCTGCGACATGGAGGGCACCGCCGGGGTCTGCACGTGGCGCCAGTGCGATCCCGAGAACCGCGACGAGTATCCGACGTACCGTCGATATATGACGCGAGAGGTCGCCGCCGCAGTCGAAGGCGCGCGCGGAGCCGGCGCCGCTGAGTTTCTCGTCAACGACTCGCACTCGTCGATGCGCAATCTCGTTTGGGACGAACTTCCCGGTGACGTGCGCATGGTCACCGGCGCTCCCAAGCCGCTTTCCATGGCAGAGGGGTTGAGCGAGGGTGTAGACGCGGCCTTTCTGACGGGATATCACGCAAAGGCGGGCGACCGCGACGGCGTGCTCGCGCACACGTTTAGCGACGAGACCGTCTATCGCGTGACGATGAACGGCACCGAGTGCAGCGAAGCACTGCTTGTCTCCGCGCTTGCTGGAGCGCGCGGCATTCCAGTCGTGCTCGTTACCGGCGATAGCACGATCGTCTCCGAGACGCTGCGCTCGCTGCCATGGGCAGTCGGCGTTGCCGTTAAGGACGCAATCGGCTTCTACGCGGCAAGCACGTTGACGCCGCAAGCCGCGCAGACGGCGATACGCGAAGGCGCGCGCGACGCAATAGGACGGATCTCGCGCGCGAAGCCCTTCACGTTTGCACCGCCCATCGAGATGGTGCTGCAGACCGTTCACGCCCACCAGGCGGACTTCATCGAACTCATGCCCGGATTCGAGCGCGTCGATGGCCGAACGGTGCGATTCACAGCATCCGAGTATCCGGCGGCGTACGCCGCGTACGTCGCGGCCGTGCGGCTTGGCGGCGCCGCGAACGTGCAAGCATGAAGCTCTATATTTCGAGCGACATGGAAGGCATCGCCGGCGTGAGTGCATGGCGGCAAGTCGACGCGCGTACACCTCATCCCGAATATGCGACCTTTCGGCGGTACTACACGCACGAGGTGCGCGCTGCGATCGAGGGCGCGCGCGACACCGAGGCGTGTGAGGTTCTCGTCAACGACTCGCACGGTCCAATGACAAACCTTCTGTTCGATGAACTGCCGTCCGACGTTCGCGTCGTCTTCGGAAATCGCAAGCCGCATTCGATGGTGCAGAATGCAGAGCACGACTTTGGCGGCGCGTTTTTCGTCGGCTACCACGGCGGCGCAGGCGCCGCGAACGCCGTGCTCTGCCACACGTACACGCCCTCCGTCGTTTACGAAGTGCGCGTTAACGGTGTTGCGTGCAGTGAGGCGACGATCAACGCGGGCCTCCTGGGCTATCATGGAGTGCCGCTGCTCCTCGTCACGGGTGACCGCGCGACCGTCGAGGCCGTACAGGCGCAGATGCCGTGGGTTCGCGGCGCGATCGTGAAGGAGTCTATCGGCGCATTTGCCGCCGACACGCTCTCGCCGGAGCAAGCGCGCGCGCTCATTCGACGTACGGCGCACGATGCCGTCGCAAACGCAAAGAACGCACGGCCGTACGTTTTCAAGCCTCCGCTGACGCTAGATATCTCACTCGTGACCGCAGCACAAGCCGATCTCGTTGCAACGATTCCAGGCTTCACGCGCACGGGCGGACGCAGCGTCCGGTTCACGCACGACGAGTATCCGACTCTGTTTCGCGCCTTCGTCGCCGCCTGGCGCTTGGGAGGAATCGCGAGCTAAAAAGTCTGGGTTGCGCAGTACAAGGTCGCGAGCCACATCACACGACGTCTATGTCGACCGAAGCGCCCAACTCATAAAGCCTCTTTACCGCTTCGCACGTAACCTGCATGGCGGGCGAGGTGTCGTCGGGCCCTATCGTAACGACCCAAACGAGAAATACGTCACACCCCGACGCAACTGAGGCGACATCTTCCCAACACGGTAGACATTTTATCGAAGATCGATGAAAAGTGGGGCGCCGAACTTTCGGCCTCAGGATCAGCATCGCTGTCAATGATCCACTCACGACGTCGACCGCCAAACTTGCCCTCACGATCGATAACTCGCGATGGCTGCACACCTGTCGCCAACGTCACGTCCACGGGGTTCGCGCCCGCGAAAACAAGGCCCATGCGTTGCTGCATACCAACTCGTTAGTTTTTCGGCGTGGCAGTGAACCCATCAAGACCAATCCCCTAAAGTTGTCCGTCCATCGCCGGCGGCACTATCCCAATTAGCGACCACGAGCGCGATCGTGCTAACTGCGCTCGTGGCCATGCATCGCCTGCACGTAGATGCTCCACGAGGCCAATTACGAGTGTTCTCTAGCCTGTATTATCACTTCTAACGTCAACTGCTCCCTCAAAAAGATTTACCTCGCTTCACCTTCAACTCGGTGGTGAGCGGAGCGCCTCGGATAGAATGCGAGTAGGGGCAAGATAACGCTCGTCGCTAACACTGAGAAGATCGTTCCGTTCAACGTCGCCATCCAGAGGGTCATCGGCGGAAACAGGCACATTAGGATCAAGAGCACAACCTCTTCGCGCGCGGAAGGCGGATGCAGAAACAAGGACTGACCCACCATCGAGATCGGCCCAAGAATGTATACTCCCGCCAAGACCCAGCCCCAGCTCGGTAGGCGCTTAGTACTGATCCAGCATACAGCACCTAATAGGGCCGTCCCAGCCAATGGAGCAGCGTTGGCCGTCCAGAGATCAACGTCGTGGTGAAGCGCAGTCGAAACGGCGATCGCGGGAAGCCAAAAAGAAAGCCCTCCGACCACGATCCAAAACAATCTACCTCTCATGCCACCTTCCGTGTTTCCACATCGGGAGCCGTCAGCGTGAGTTTTCTACGCACCAAAGATGAACTCCTAATCTGAGAATCGTGAAGCCCACGTCGGTGCACGCGACGAGCCAGTTCGCTAGCGATCCGGCCTCCGATAGACGCGAAGCTCTGCGACGTCGCGCGAAAAGATGAGATCGAGCGTCCAATCGAACGCGACGCGAAGTTTCCTGTCCGCTCCCGGCAAGCGCAGCAGATAATACGTGCGCCAGAGAAACCACGCGGGAAATCCGGTGAGCACGAAGTCGTTGGGAAGCTGCGCGACGGCTTTGCGCGCGCCGAGCGAGGCCATCATCCCGAGCGACTGAAAGTGGAATGGCTGCGTCGGCTGATCGCGCAGCGATGCGATGATGTTCTTTGCGAGGCGCGGACCCTCGCGAATCGCGTGCTGAGCCGTCGCAGGATAGAACCCACCCTTGCCATCGGGGATCGCGGCACAGTCGCCCACGGCCCAGTGCGCAGGAAACCCGTGAACCTGCATGTCGCCGTCAACGACGATGGCACCGCGCTTCGTCTTCGGAAGACTCGTTGCATCAACCACCGCCGACGGCTGAACGCCAGCACTCCAGATGATCGTCGCACTCTCGACGCGTGCTCCACTCTGAAGTGTCATCCCGTTCGCATCGGCTGAGGCGACGCCGTCACCCGTACGCACGTCGACGCCGCGTGCAGAGAGGCGGCGTGCGGCATAGGAACCCATCTTCGGCGGCAGGCCGAGGAGCAGCGTTTTGCCGGCCTCGACGAGCACGATACGAACGTCGCTCTTGTGAATGTGCGGATAAAAATGCAGCACGCTGCGGAAGAGCTCGACGATCTCGCCCGCAGTCTCGACGCCAGTAAAGCCGCCACCGACGATCGCGATCGTCAATAGACGGTGCCGCTGTTCGGTACCGCTCGTCGCATCGGCAGCCTCTAAAAGCCACACGAGGTGGTTGCGCAGCCGGCCGGCATCGTCGAGCGTCTTGAGCGCAAACGTGTGCTCGGCAACTCCTGGCAGTCCAAACGTCGACGTCCTCGATCCAAGCGCGAGAACGAGATGATCGTACGGCAGCGTTTGACTCACGCGAGTGAGCGCATGCGTGATGCACACGGTGCGGCCGCTGACGTCGATGGACTCGACCTCGGCGAGCACGAAGTTCGTTCGCGGCAGCTGAGAGCGAATCGGCGTAACGATATGTCGAACGTCGAGAGCCCCCGAGCAGACTTCGGGAAGCATCGGCGTAAAGACGCTGAAGTTCTCTTGCCCAACGAGCGAGACGCTCGCTTCTTCGCGCCCAAGGTATCGCTCCAGATGCGACGCAACGGCGATGCCGGCAAAGCCTCCTCCGAGGATGAGAATCTGTCGCGTCGTACCGCTCAAGGCGTGGAACCCGAAGAGCAGCCGAGTCGCAAGCGCCGGAACCGCGGTGGCATCGGCGCTATCCTCGCCGCAATCATCGCGTTCGCACTAAAGTTCAAAGCGCTCTTCGCGTTTGCGAAGATCTTCGCGTCGAGTTGGTCGCTCATTCTCACCTTGTGGCTCTACGCTCTCGCATTCGGATGGCGCTTCGGGCTCGTGCTCGTGCTTCTCATCCTCGCACACGAGCTCGGCCATTACGCCGCTTTTCGCGCCTACGGATTGCCGGTCCGTCTTCCCGTCTTCATTCCGTTTCTTGGTGCATTTACCGCCGGCGCCGTGCCGCAGGATCCCGAGCACGCCGCATACATTGCGCTCGCGGGTCCGTTCGTCGGCTTGGGCCTAGCCGGAGCCTGCTATGCAATCGGCGTGTCGGGGAACTCCTTCTGGCTCGCGTGCGCGTCGGTCGGCGCTTTCTTGAATCTCTTCAACATGATTCCAATCTCGCCGTTTGACGGAGGACGCGTGATCGCGTCCGCTCGCGCCGCCACGCATGGCGCGAAGTTCTCGATCTATGCGTGGTATTTCGTCGTGGCCGGCGGACTCGCGCTCGTCGTGTGGCAGACCTCCGTCTCGCTGCGCTCCTACGCCGCGGGAACCCCTTACTGACAAGCCTCCAGCATCATTGCGATGCCCTGGCCGACTCCGATGCACATCGTGCAGAGCGCACGCTTAGCGTTTCCGTTCGCGAGCTCGATCGACGCAGTCAGCACGAGACGCGCTCCGCTCATTCCAAGCGGATGCCCAAACGCGATCGCCCCGCCGTTCCGATTTACGTGCGCCGCGTCGTCGGGTAGTCCCAGCGCGCGCAGCGACGCGAGCGCTTGAGACGCAAACGCTTCATTGAGCTCGACGAGATCGTACTCACCGATGCG
>JASHPC010000250.1 GCA_030038335.1 Vulcanimicrobiota bacterium | reverse complement strand
ATCGGAGAAGGCACGCTCGTGGCTGCGGGAAGCGTCGTGGCGGCGAAGGCGGAGATTCCCGCGCGCGTCGTCGCGGCGGGATCGCCTGCGACGGTCAAAAAGCCTCTCGAAGGAGATGCCGCACGGTGGATTGAGGTCGGCGCGGCAAACTACGTGGCGCTCTCGCGATCGTATCGAGAGGAAGCCTGATGTTCGTTGGCGAGGAGCTAGCGCGCTTCATTCAAAGCGAGGGGCATCGCGTTGAGATGGTCGCCGACGAAAGCGGCGACCGCGCAGAGCTGATCTTTCGTGCCCGCGGCTATATCTTTTCGGTAAACGTTCACGATGAGAACCCGCCGCATTTCGACGTGGCGACCGCGTATGAGATCCCACCGTGGGCACGTGAACGCGCGCAAAATGCGACGGCGCTGCAAGACGTTGCCAACGACGTCGGCGGCGTCCGCTTCGCGCTCGCTGCGAACGGCAAAACCTTTGTCGTTACGCTCGACTGCGGCAGCCGGCCACTTCAGGCGTTTCAGAGCGACTTTTGGTCGAGCGTCGCGCGCGTGCGCGATGCGGGCGTCTCGGCGCTCGAGCGTATTCTCGATCGCAGCGAGAGCCGCGCGGCGGCCAACAAGTTCATCACGTCTTTGACGCGCGGAGAGTAGCGGCTTCGTGGACTCGGACCGGTTGGCACCGCTCGAGCTGGCGCTCGAGGAGGAAGGCCTGTTCTGCACGCGCGACGACGACGCCGACGCGCTCCGAATCGCGTTCAAGAGCGAGGGAGATCGCTATTTCATCGTGAGCTATCGCGACGATCCGAACTTCGTCATGGTCGGATCGGGGTGGTCGCTGCCCGAGGGCGCCGATCGCGAGCGCGTCGCCCGAATCACGAACGCGCTCAATGCGCGAAAGAAGTTCGTGAAAGTCGCGCTGTGGGAGGATGAGAACGACGTTCTCTTCACGATCGAGCTCTGCGTCGGCGGCGCAGAAGAGGTGCGTCCGCATTTCGGTAGGCTTCTCGACGTTCTGCGCGACGCGGCTACGGAGTTCTTCGCCGAGCTGCGATCGGCTTAAGGGCCGGCGAAGCGCGTTTCGTCCGCGTACGGAACGAAGAGCGTGTAGGCTTCTTCGAACCGCAGGTTCACGTGGCCGATCGGACCGTTGCGGTGCTTGGCGATGATGAACTCCGTCAATCCCGGGTCCGCCGCGTCCTTATTGTAGTAGGCGTCGCGATAGAGAAATGCGACGACGTCCGATTCCTGCTCGAGGCTTCCGGAGTCGCGTAAGTCTGCTAAGGTCGGACGCTTTTCGTTGCGCGTCTCGACACCGCGATTCAGCTGCGCGCACGCGATCACCGGCAGCTCCAGCTCCTTCGCCGTCATCTTCAAGCCGCGGCAGATTTCCGAGAGCTCCTCGTTGCGGTTCGCGGTTCGCGTGCCGATGTTCGGACGCATCAGCTGCAGATAATCGATGAACACGGCCGACAGGCCGGTGCGCATTTTCAAGCGGCGGCACCGTGAGCGCAGCTCGCTCAGCGTCAGTGCACCGGCGTCATCCACGTAGATCGGCAACTCGTTGAGCACGCCCATAGCACGGGAAATGTCTTCCCAATGATGGGGCTTGATGTTCCCGCGGCGCAGATCTTGCATCGAGAGCCGTGCCTTCGCACAGATCAGTCGTTGTATGATCTCGTTGTTCGACATTTCGAGTGAGAAGAACGCGATCGGCTCGTTGCTCTCTTCGACGGCCGCAACGGCCATGTTGAGCGCGAACGACGTCTTTCCCATGCCGGGACGCGCTGCGACGATGATGAAGTTCCCCGGTTGGAAACCACTCGTGAGCTCGTCGATGTCCCGAAAGCCGCTCGTCAGTCCGGTTCGCTCGCCGTGCATGTGAAAGCGGCGATCGATGTCGTCGAAGACGTCCTTCAGGCGATCGCGAACGCGCACGAAATCGTGCCCTTGGTGCTCGCTGATCTCGTAGACGAGCTGCTGCGAGCGATCGAGCGCGCCCTCTACGTCTTCTTCCGCGTCGTAGCCAAGTCGCCCGATCTCGCTTCCCGCGTGGATGAGCGCGCGTAAGATTGCCTTTTCGCGCACGATCTTCGCGTAGTACGAAGCGGATGCTGCGGTCTGCACCGTGTCCATGAGCGCGTTCAAGTACGACAGTCCGCCGACGCGCTCGAGCGCGTCGCGGCGACGCAGTTCCTCAGCAAGTGCGATCTTGTCCATCGGCTCGCCGCGGTCGAAGAGCTCGAAGAGCGCGGCAAAGATCGTCTCGTGAACGTGCGCGTAGAAGTCGGATGGCTTCACGATCTCGCCGACGACGGCCATCATCTCACGATCGACGAGCACCGACCCGATCACGCCCATCTCCGCCTCGACGTTGTGCGGCGGAATGCGGTCGACTGCGGGGAAACTTACGACACTCATGCCCGTGCGCCGAGTCTGCGCCGCCGCTCGGTGGAGCGCCTTGTGGATGGCCTGTGGAGACGAAGCTTGGCGAGCACTTGCTGCACGGTGCGAACGGGCACGACGCGAACGCCGGCAAGGGACATGTCGACGTCCTTCGCGTTCTCGTGCGGAACGTACACCGTGCGCATCCCCGCTTGGCGCGCCGCGTAGAGTTTCTCGACGATGCCTCCGACTCCGCGCACCTTGCCTTGAATCGACAGCTCGCCGGTAATCGCGACGTCTTGCGGCAACGGCTGACGCAAAATTGCCGAGTAGAGCGCGAGGAAGATTGCGAGCCCCGCGGACGGACCGTCTATATTTCCGCCGCCGACGACGTTGATGTGCAAATCGTACTCGCTCGTGTCGATGCCTGTTAACGCACGCAGAACGCTCGTCGCGTTAAAGACGGAGTCCTTCGCCATCGATCCCGCAGTCTGATTGAACCGCACGGTGCCCTTACCAGGCTGCGTGGCGCGAAACGCGACGGCCTCGATCTCGATGAGGCTTCCGAGATAGTGCAAGACTCCGAGCCCGAACGTTTTGCCGATCTCGCGCGTCGCGCGCGCGCGAACGGGCGTGTGCGGCACGAGCCTGCTCGTCTGCGCCACTGCCCGCACGTCCTTCTCGGTAATCGTCACTGCCTGTCGCTTGAGGCGATACCGCGCTTGACCGTACGCATCGGCGACGATCTGCACGGCTTTGCGGCCTTCGATCGTATACGACGCCACGAGCGGAGCGACGCCGCGCGCGGCCTTCGCGCCGAGGCGCTTGATTGCGCCGCCGACGACGACGACGATCTGCGATTGCGTGAGAGGCGAGAAGAAAATCTCGGCGCAGCGCGACCGAATCGCGGGGTCGATCTCCTCCGGCTCGCGCGTCGTCGCGCCAATGAGAACGAAATCTGCGGGAGCGCCTTCGCG
>JASHPC010000249.1 GCA_030038335.1 Vulcanimicrobiota bacterium | reverse complement strand
CAACTCGACCACTCGTAGCGCTCACAGGGTCACCGTTCGCAGGGAAGCCGAACGCCGTCCTGCCGCCGCGCGGCCCGCGGACGCGACGTTTGCGAGCATCGCGAGCGATCCCGCACATCCTGCCGCACCTGCGACCTCGAGAAGGATGCCGCTCGAAACGGTGACGCCTGCGATCGCGCACGCGACCGCGATCTGCCAGAGCGCGAAGGAGACGACGCCCAAGCGCCGGTCGAGTAACTCGATCGGACGCGTCTCGTCGTCGTCGGATATCACGAGCGTCGCGAGAAGGCGAATGCCAACGTGCATCATGTGCGCGTTGACGTTTTGCCCTATCCAGCCGAGCAGAACCGCGACGAGCAGCGCCCCTGTAACTCCGTGACCCAGCAGCCCTGCGATGCCGAACGCGATCGCAACGCAGAGCCAGAACGCAGCCGCGGAAACGAATTCGCGCGGCAGACGATGCGGCGCCGGCGCGCGCCGCAATGCGGAGACTGTGGCGCCGAACGCAGTCGCGGCGGCAAGCGCGATGAGAGTTCCTCCCGCGGTCGCGACGAAAGGATTGATGAGAAGCGCGCCCACGATCCAGACGAGAAGTCCGACGAGCGCCAGCGACGACGTCGCAATATGCGCAACGCGTCCGGTCGACCGTCCGAGCAAGACGTTATACGTCCGCATGGAGACGCCGGCGACGAGGAGCGCGAGCCAGCCGACGGTCCCGAGTGCGCCGTGCACCGCTGCGAGCCGTGCGACGAACGCGCTGCCCGTGATGAGCCCGACACTCATTGCGAAGCCGAGAGCGACCGTGACGATGAGGATTGTGAAGACGATGCAGAATGCGCGCGCAATCGCTCGCGTCGTGCGATCGTCACTACGTAGCGCAGAGACTGCCGTCGCAAGCAACGACGTCAGCGCCAGAGCGACCGCGACGACGACGGCGGCGCCGCCACCGGCGACGAGCCGTGGTATCCACACGGCGAACCCGACGACAACTGCAACGGTTCCCGCTTGAAACAGCCATGCTGAACCGCGGGCCAGCCGCGAAAACTTAAGCCGAACGTCGGTAAACGTCGGCAGCACGTGAATGAGAAACGCAAGCGCGGTGCTCGTGATCCATCCGAGCACGATCGCGTGAACCCACGCGAACCCAATCGGAGAGCCTGCAAACGCACCGCGCGCTCCCGCAAGAAAGAGCAACACCCACGACGCAAACAGCGACGCTTGCGCAAAAATCAGTGGCTCCGGAGGAATCCACGGCGGAGGACGTCGAGCGACAACGCTCATACGTGCGGCCTCAACGGCGGCGCGAAGACGCGCTGCCACGCGATCCATGCGAAGGACGCGACGCCGGCCACTTGCAAAACGGCAGACACCTGGAGTACGCCGGCGACGAGCGTCTTCGGAGCCGTGAAGAAGGGCTCGCCGAAGAGCCGCATCAGAAGACCGGCGTTGAGCGCGTAAAACGAAACGCGCGCGAGCGTCTCTGGATATCGCCCTTGCGTTTGCGGAAAGCGTCCGCGATTCGCCGGAAGCAGCCAATACGCGACGCCGATCACGGTGTTCACGAGCCAGCCAACGAATCCGGCGTGTCCGTGCTCGACCTCAACGATGAAGGGCGCCGGTCGTCCGATCGCCTCGAGCCACAGTAACACGGCTCCTGCGACAAACGTCAGGACGAGATACGCGATGCCGGTTTTGATGAAGAGCCGCGATACGTACGGCATGACAGGCTCGGAAGATTTCCGCGCACGCTCGAAGATTACTGCACCGCGTCGTACCGAAGCACGCCCTCGGGCAGGACGCGTGCGACGTCCGTCGGCACGTGCTGGCGTAACGAGCCGTCGTGCATGAGATGACGCACGTCTGCAGCGCGCAGCAGCGTCGCTGCATCGGCGATGAGGCGCCGGTGACAACGCCACCAGAGCGTCTCCGAGCACATGATCGCGGTGCGCCGCTTCTCGGCCTGCGCGAGCAACGTGTCGAGCGCCTCGAGAAACGCGGGCGTCTCCATGTAGTCGGCGTACGCGCGAAACGAAGGGTGTCGCAGTCCGACGTTCTTACTCCGTGGATTTGGTTTGCGAAAACCACCGAGTGCCGCGACGCGCGAGTACTCGGCGCCTGCGAGTTCGGGAACCCATTTCGCCATCTCCGCCTCCCACACGTGCGGGAGGCGTCTGCTCTTCGGAACCGTGCGCACGTCGACAACGTGCTCGACGGACGCGCCGCGAAGCAAGGCGGCGAGGTCGTCGGCGCTCGCCGTGCCGTGCCCGAACGTGAGGAGCGTCAGCGCAGCGTCGCGATCGATCCTTTGAAGGCCTCGAGGAACTCGCGAACGTCGCCGTCGTCGAAAATGAAGGGAGGCTGGATGCGGAGCACGTTTCCGTAGCGTCCGCCTTTTCCGATGAGCACGTTGTGCTTACGCATCTCCTCGAGCATCTTCGTCGCGTAGTCGGGTGCCACGGCTTTCGTCTTCCGATCGTGCACGAGCTCGACGCCGATCATGAGCCCTTTACCGCGAACTTCGCCGATCGCGTCGTATTTCGTGGCGAGATCGCGCATGCCGGCCATCATCTTTTCGCCCTGTTGCTTGCAGTTCGCGATGAGATCGCGCTTCTCGATGACGTCGATCGTGACGCGCGCAGCGCGCGTCGCGACAGGATTGCCACCGAACGTGTTGATGTGCGGCCCCTTGAACGTATCCGCGAGCTCCGGACGCGTGATCGTGATGCCGATAGGGAAGCCACTCGCAAGGCCCTTCGCCGATGTGATGATATCCGGCACGACGCCGTATGACGAAACCATGCCGAACCAGCCGTCGCCGAGCCGTCCCCATCCCGCCTGCACTTCGTCGGCGATGAGAAGCGTACCGTACGGCGCGAGCGTCTCCTTGAGGACTTTGAAGTAGTCGTCGGGCGGCGTGACGATGCCACCAACGCCGGATACGGTCTCCGCAATCATGGCGGCAGGATGCCCGTCCGTCTGCGACTCGATGACGTGCTTCGCGTATTTGGCGCATTCGATGCCGCACGATTCAGGTTTTTGACCGAACGGACAGCGATAACAATACGGATTCGGAACGAACGCGACATGCGGCATCTGCGTGGCGAAGTTACGCCACTGACTCTGCCCCGCGAGCGCGACGGTATACGCGGTGCGTCCATGATACGCGTGATCGAGCGCAAGCAAATCGACGGACTTCGTTGGTGAAGACGTGCGAGCGATGAGCGTGGCGACTTCGTTCGCTTCGGATCCAGAGTTGGAGAAGAAGGACTTGGTGAGGCCGTCGGGTGCGATGTCGGCGATCTTTTCCGCGAGATCGAGCATCGGCTCCGTGAGATAGAGCGTGGAGACGTGGATGAGCTCTTTTGCCTGTTGCGCGACGGCTTGGGCGACCTCTGTGTCACCGTACCCGAGCGTATTCGTGCAGATGCCGGCGAACGCGTCGAGATACTCCGTCCCGGCGCTGTCGCGGACGTGCGTTCCGTCTCCGCCGACGAGCGTCAGCGGTTCGTCGTAATACGTCTGCTGGGCTGCAAAAAAGTGCTTCTTGGCGCGCTCCGCGTCATTCTTCTCCATCATCTTCATGCTGTTGTCATCCTATGTGGCGTTTGGTGTTGCACCCCACGTGACGTCGGGATGCTCCGCCGGCGTTTCGATACCGGTGATATCGTCATACGTATCTTGCGAGATGCGAGAGCGGCTGCCCTGCATGAGCAACGCGTACGCTATCAGTCCACCAAGCAGGCTCAGCACCCAGCCGCCGGACGAAAGACGCGTGAACAGACCGGCCCAGCCTCCGTTCCACGGTGCGTGCCAACTGACGGCGATCGCACCCAAAACCGCGAGAAGCCAGCCGACGACGAGCGCGGCGATCGCTCGCGGGTTGACGCCACGTGCGTACGCGTAGATGCCTCTTGGCGTGTAGAGTTGCGCTAGATCGAGCCGGCATTTGCGCACGAGCCAGTAGTCCGCAATCGCGATGCCGTCGAACGCGCCGAGCATCGCGCCGTACGCACCGAGCCAGAGAAAGATGTAGTTCGTGAAGCTGGAGAGCACGTACCAAGGCTGCATTGCGAGCGAAAGAAGCCCAGTAATCGCTGCGCCCCACGCGAACGTAATGCGTCTCGGCCAGAGATTCTCAAACGCGCGTGCGGGAGCCATAACGTTGGCGCCGACGTTGATCGTCACCGAGGAGAGAATGATGATGATGCCTGCGACGACGACGACCGGAGTTGGGAACTTCACGATGAGCTCGACCGGATTCCACAGCGCCGTTCCGAAAAGCGCAACTGTCGCCGACGTCACGACGATGCCGACGAACGAGAAGAGCGCCATCGTCAACGGCATGGACAGTATCTGGCCGCGAACTTGCGCGCGCTGCGATGTCGCGTAGCGCGTGTAATCGGGAATGTTGAGGGCCATCGTCGCCCAGAAGGCGATGACGCCGACGACCGACGGCACAAATCCCGTCCAGAATGCGCCTCCGTGTATCGTTGCCGGACGCGCGAGCAACGGGCCGAAACCACCTGCCGCGTGCACCGCCCAAACGAAGAGCGCAATCGCGCCCAGCGCGAGCGTCGGTGCGGAGAACTGTGTGAGCCGTCCGATTGCCTGCGGCCCGCGCATCGCAATGAGCACGTTGATAACCCAGAATATCGCGAACGCCGCCGCGAGATGCCAACTAAGGGTCGGCCATCGAGGCGCGAGATGAAGAAGAATCGCGTCGAGTGCTTGTCCGCCGAACCACGAGTTGATGCCGAACCAGCCAGCGGCGATGACCGCGCGTGCCAGTGCCGGAATGTGCGCTCCGCGCGTGCCGAACCAGAGCCGCGCGAAGACGGGGTACGGAATGCCAAACTTCGTCCCAGCGTGCGAGACGAGAAGAATCGCGATCATGACGATCGCGCTGCCGCAGAGAATCGTCGCGACCGATTCCCACCAGTTCATGCCGAGTGCGATCATCGACGCGGCAAGCGAGTACGTCGGCAAGCAAATGCACATGCCGACCCACAGCGACGCGAAGCGCGACGACTTCCAGGAATGCTCCGCGAGATTGCATGGGCGCAGATCGTCGTTCCACATCGAGTGATTCTGCGCGGCGCGCGACTCGGCGGCGTCCGTCAAAACGACGACGTCGCCGATCCGTACTTGCGTTGTTGGCACGCTCAGGGAGCGACCATCTCGTCGTACGCTTCCGGCCGCCGATCCCGATAGAACTGCCACGTATCGCGCACCTGCCGGATGACGTTACGATCCATGTCGCCCACGACGACTTCGTCTTTGTCGCGGCTCCCGACAGCGACGAACTGCCCGCGCGGATCGACGAGATACGACTGGCCGTAGAACTCGCCCATGTTCCACGGCGGCTCGAATCCGACGCGATTGATAGCGCCAACGTAGTACCCGTTTGCAACCGCGTGCGCTGGTTGCTCGAGTTTCCAAA
>JASHPC010000248.1 GCA_030038335.1 Vulcanimicrobiota bacterium | reverse complement strand
TCGTCACGTCGACGTAGCGCGCGCGGTGCAAAAGATGGTTGCTTCGAATCAGACGCTCACGCTTCACTTCGATTCGGCGACCGCGGCGCGACTGCTCGCATCGGCGAACGTTCGCGCGCGCGGGCCTCAATCGCTCGTCATCACGTATGCATACGGCGACTTCAGCTCGGCGACGAACGCCGTCCGTTCCGACGAAGTCTCGCAGCCGATTACGATCGTGCGCACCGTACCGGGGAATCGTATCGAGGCGTTACTCGCCGGTTCGTCGAGCCCGTTTGGCGACATTGCTGCGGCGCGGACGGCGCCGCTGCGTATCGTCGCGGCATACGTCACGCCGGTTCCGAGCGCGGCGAACGGATGGCTCATAGCCGCGACGCTCTATGCGTTTATGGGGTTTTTCGCCGTCGGCCCTGGCGTCTGCGTCTGGCTTGCGCTCTCAGAGCTGATGCCGACGCGTATTCGCTCGAACGGCATGAGCATCGCGCTCTTCCTCAATCAAGGCACCTCTGCAACGATCGCCGCGATCTTTCTGCCGTCCGTCGCCAAGCATGGGTACGCGAGCCTCTTCTTCGCGTTTGCCGCGTTTACGGTCGTGTACTTCGTAACGGCGGCCTTCTTCTTGCCGGAGACGAAAGGCAAGCGCCTGGAGGAGATCGAGGCGCTTTTTGAAGGCCGGGGGCGTGCCGCCCAGGGCTCTTCGGGCTCTCCACAGATTGCACAAGACGGAAGTCGCTGATTGTGGATAGAAAAGCGGGGCCGTCATGAGTGTACGCCGTTTACTCGTCCTCGTCGCGCTTGTGCTGGCGGGCTGTTCGCATTCCGCTTCTCAGCAATCGTCGCAGCAAGCAGCATCTTCCTCGGCGCCCGGCGCGAAGCGCATCGGCGTCTCGATACAAAATCGCGAGGCACAGTTCTATCAGGACATGGAAGCCGGCATGCGTTCGGAGGCCCAGAAGTACGGTTACCGGCTGAACGTCGTCGACGCGAATCGCGACAACGCTCTGCAACAGAGTCAAGTCGAGGACTTCATCTCGCAGCGCGTCGATGCGATCGTCCTGACGCCATACGACTCCCAAGCAATCGGCAGCGCGATCGCGGAAGCGAACCGCGCGAACATCCCGGTCTTCACCGCGGACATCGCGAGTACGAGTAAGCTTGGAACCGTTGTCGCGCACGTCGCGAGCGACAACGTGCAAGGTGGATTCGTCGCCGGCAAGCTCATGTGCGCCGCCGTTGGCAAGAGCGGACAGGTCGCGATCATCGACGAGCCCGAGGTGACGAGCGTGCAAGACCGAGTGCGCGGCTTTCGCGAAGCGCTCGCGCAACTCTGTCCGAAGGTGACGATCGTTTCCGACGTCGATGGCGGCGGACAGCGCGATCTGGCCGAGAGCGACGCGAGCGACGTGCTGCAGTCGAATCGCAATCTGAGTGGCATCTTCGGCATCAACGACGACTCTGCGCTCGGTGCCTTGACGGCGGTGAAAGCCGCGGGCCTCACCGGGAAGATTGCAATCGTTGGCTACGACGCGACGCCGGAAGCGCGCACGGCGATCGCCGCGGGTGAAATGTATGGCGACGCCGTGCAGTATCCGGAAACGATCGGCAAGGAGACCATCGACACGATCCACGCGTATTTCTCCGGTAAGCGTCCGCCGAAGGTCGTGCACGTGAACGTCGGGGCGTACACGCGCGCCGACGCAGGGAAGACGCACTAATCACCGCCGCGCCGTTGCTCGAGATGCGCGGGATCGCGAAAGCGTTTCCCGGCGTTCAGGCGCTTTCGGACGTCTCGCTCACGCTCTACGCTGGCGAGATTCTCGCCCTCGTCGGCGAGAACGGCGCGGGAAAATCGACGCTGATGAAGATTCTCGCGGGTGGATTGAGTGCCGATGCCGGCGAGATCGTCATTGACGGCGAGCGAGCGCAGATCGACAGCCCGCGCGACGCGGAGCGCCACGGCATCGGGATGATCTATCAGGAGTTCAATCTCGTTCCGCAGCTCACCACAGTGCAGAATCTCGTGCTCGGCAGCGAGCCGGGGCGTCGCGGCTTTCTCGACGAACGCGCTGCGCGCGAGCTTGCGCAGCGTATCTTCTCCGACTTGGGGATAACGCTGCCGCTGGACGCACCGGTCGGAAGGCTTTCGGTTGGGCAGCAGCAGCTCGTGGAGATCGCCAAAGCGCTTTCGAAACACGCGCGCATCATCGTGATGGACGAGCCGACGGCTGCGCTGACGGAGAAGGAGACGGAGCGACTCTTCGCGCTCGTGAAGCGTTTGAAAGAAGCGGGAAACGGCGTCATCTACATCTCGCACCGGCTTGAGGAGCTACCGCGCATCGCAGATCGCGTGACGATCCTACGCGACGGGAGAAGCATCGAGACGCGGACGCAGCGTGACTTTCCGCGCGACGAGGTCGTCACCGCGATGGTGGGCAGGCGTATCGAAGCGCACTTTCCGCCGCTCCCGCCGGTGGCAAGCGATGCCTCCGTCGTGCTCGACGTTCGATCGTTGGCCCGGCCTCCGTTCGTCAACGGCGTGAACTTGCAAGTGCGCGCGGGAGAGATCGTCGGTTTGGCAGGCCTCATCGGCGCGGGGAGAACGGAGATCGTGCGGGCGATCGCGGGCGCCGACGTTGCGCGCACGGGAGAGATCCGCATTGACGGGCGACCGGTGCGCGTTGCATCGCCAATCGACGGGATTCGCTCGGGCATCGCGTTCATCACCGAGGATCGCAAAACGCAAGGGCTCGTTCTCGGGATGCCGATCCGCGAGAACGTGACGCTTGCACACCTCGCGCGCTTCATCAACCGAACCCATACGATCGACCGTGGCAAGGAGGTTGAAGCGACGGAGAGCATGATTCGCGAGCTCGCGATTCGCACGCCGAGCACGGAGCAGTTCGCACGCAATCTCTCTGGCGGAACGCAGCAGAAGGTCGTGCTCGCGAAATGGCTGCTCGGAGAGGCGCGCGTGCTCCTCTTCGACGAGCCGACGCGCGGCATCGACGTTGGCGCAAAGGCGGAGATCTACGCGCTCATGGTAAGCCTTGCGAGTCGAGGCTGCGCGATCGTGATGGTCTCGAGCGAGCTGCCGGAGGTGCTCGGTATGTCGCACCGCGTCTTTGCCGTGCGAGGCGGGGAGCTCGTGAAAGAGTTTTC
>JASHPC010000247.1 GCA_030038335.1 Vulcanimicrobiota bacterium | reverse complement strand
AACTCGGCGATGACCCTGTCGACGATTTTGCGAGCCTGCGCGATGGAAACCGGCTTGCCCGTTGCGTACTCCGTTCTTGCGACCTCTTTGAGGCGCTCCCACACATCCGTAATAGCCATGACACCCCGCACGGTGAAGCAGAATACGCGCGCCGCCAAAGCGCGGCGCACGAGAAGATACTAACACTCGCCAATGAGGGCGTCAGCAGGTGGACGCTTGAGCCCCCTGCCAATGCTACGGCCCTCAAGCGCGTGGCGGGTTGACGCACCCCGACGTGCGGCGTATGATTACCTCCTATGCCCCAGGGCGGGTGACCCCCACAACCGATTTCAGGACGAGAGCGTCCGGGCCGGCCGGTCGTACTTGTCCTTTTTGGCGTGCTTCCGGGTCAATCACAGGTTCTCCACACTTAAAAAGGATCGTACATGGCGAAAACGGCGGCTCCAAAGTCCCCCTCCCCAGGAAACGGCGGGACGAAGAGCAGGTCGAAACGGGCGGCTTCACGCCCGGACAAAGCCGGAGGCGATGGAACGCCAGCGACCACGGTTGCTACGTTCCCGATGCCGACCGGCGCGTTCACGATCGCGGTTCCCCCGGAACCCGGTCCTAAGCGTCCCAGACATTCGTTTGCGAAGATCCAAGACGTCCTCGAGATTCCGAACCTCATCGAGCTTCAGAAGGCCAGCTTCGACTGGTTCAAGACCGAGGGACTGACCGAGGCCTTCGCCTCGATCTCTCCGATCAAGGACTTCACCGGCAACCTCATCCTCGAGTTCGGCGATCACTCGCTCGGCGAGCCCAAGTACTCTATTGAGGAGTGCCGCGAACGCGACATGACCTATAGCGCGCCGCTCCGCGTGCGTGTGCGCCTCATAACGGCCGAGTCGGGCGAGATCAAAGGCATCCCGGACCAAGAAATTTTTATGGGCGACTTCCCGCTCATGACGGACAAGGGCACGTTCATGATCAACGGCGCCGAGCGCGTGATCGTGAGCCAGCTCGTCCGCTCGCCGGGCGTCTACTATAGCCAAGACGTCGACACGAACGCCCGCCCGACGTACAACGCGACCGTCATCCCGAACCGCGGCGCCTGGATCGAGTTCGAGACCGACAACGGCACGAAGAACGACGAAACCGATGGCACGATCGGCGTCCGCATCGACAAGAACCGCAAGATCTACGTCTCGACGTTCATCCGCGCGCTGTCGCGTCCGGAGTTCGGTGCCAATTGGGCGAGCGACGAAGCAATTCTCAGGCTCTTTGCCGATCTCTATCCGCGCAAGCGCAACACCGACGCCGCAGCGCCCGCCGCCGCGAAGTCGTCGTCGAAGAAGGACGACGACGTCAAAGGCCGCGAGAAAGAGCTGCGCGCGCTCTTCGAAAAGCTCTTTCCGGATCGCGAGCCCGACAACTTCATCCTGAACTCGCTCCTCAAAGACGCCGAAGTCTCGACGCGTGAAGAAGCGCTGAAGGAAATCTACAAGAAGCTGCGCCCCGGCGAGCCCGAGAACGCGGAGAACGCGGAGAAGCTCGTCGAGCAGCTCTTCTTTGACGAGAAGCGCTACGATCTCGCCGGCGTCGGCCGCTACAAGCTCAACGCGAAGTTCCACTACCAGATTCCGAATCCGAACGTCGAGGAGCGCGCGGACCGTCCGTACGTCTCCATCGACGAGTACGCGGGCGCTGGACTGCAAGAGCCGTCGGGCGATACGCGCTGCCTCACGCGCCCGGACATGATCGCGGTCATCCGCCGCCTCATCCGCGTCGCGATGGGCTCGATCCGCAAGGACGACATCGACCACCTCGGCAACCGCCGCGTGCGCTCCGTCGGCGAACTGCTGCAGAATCAGTTCCGCGTCGGCTTGCTGCGCCTCGAGCGCGTCGTGCGCGAGCGCATGACCGTGCAAGACATCGAGACGGTAACGCCGCAGGCGCTCATCAACATCCGCCCCGTCGTCGCCGCGATCAAAGAGTTCTTCGGCTCCTCGCAACTCTCGCAGTTTATGGACCAGACAAACTCGCTTGCAGAGCTCACGCACAAGCGCCGCCTCTCGGCCCTCGGGCCGGGTGGCCTTTCGCGCGAGCGCGCGGGCTTCGAAGTGCGTGACGTCCATCACTCGCACTACGGCCGCATCTGCCCGATCGAGACGCCGGAAGGTCCGAACATCGGCCTCATCGGCTCGCTCGCGACGTACGCACGCGTCAACAAGTTCGGCTTTTTGGAGACGCCGTACCGCGTCGTGAACAACGGCAAGGTGACGAACGAAATCGTCTACCTAACCGCCGATCGCGAAGACGAGTTTATCATCGGTCAGGCGAACACGCCAATCGATCCGAAGGACGGACGCATCCTCACCGACTCGGTCATCTGCCGTTATGTCGAGGAGTACATCGAAGAGCCCGCTTCCCGCGTGCAACTCATGGACGTTTCGCCAAAGCAGATCGTCTCGGTTGCGACGGCACTCATTCCATTCTTGGAACACGACGACGCAAACCGCGCGCTCATGGGCGCAAACATGCAGCGTCAAGCGGTGCCACTTCTCAAGAGCAGCGCACCGGTCGTCGGCACGGGTATGGAGTACCGCGCTGCGAAAGACTCGGGGTCGCTCGTCGTTTCAGACATTCCCGGCGAGGTGACCGGCGTCGACGCGAAGGCGATCTCGGTGAAAGCCGAAGACGGCAGCGAGAAGAACTTCGAGCTGCTCAAGTTCGTGCGCAGCAACGCCGGGACGTGCATCAACCAGACGCCGATCGTGCACGTCGGCGATCGCGTCGTTCCAGGCCAAGTGCTCGCCGACGGCCCGTCGTCGGATCAAGGCGAACTCGCGCTCGGGCAAAACGTGCTCGTCGCGTTCATTCCGTGGGAAGGCTACAACTACGAAGACGCCATTCTCATCAGCGAGCGCATGGTCAAAGAGGATCGCTTCACCTCGATTCACATCGAAGAGTACGAGTGCGAAGCGCGCGACACGAAGCTCGGCCCTGAAGAGATCACGCGCGACATCCCCAACGTCGGCGAAGACGCGCTGAAGGATCTCGACGAGCAGGGCGTTATCCGCGTCGGCGCCGAGGTGCGGCCGGAAGACATCCTCGTCGGCAAAGTGACGCCGAAGGGCGAGACCGAGCTGACGGCTGAGGAACGCCTCCTGCGCGCGATCTTCGGCGAGAAGTCGCGCGAAGTGCGCGACACGAGCCTGAAAGTGCCGCACGGCGAGAAGGGCAAGATCATCGACGTCAAGCGTTTCTCGCGCGAAGCGGGCGACGAGCTGTCGCCGGGCGTCAATCATCTCGTGCGCGTCTACGTCGCGCAGAAGCGCAAGATTCTCCAAGGCGACAAGATGGCGGGACGCCACGGCAACAAGGGCGTCATCGCCAAAGTGCTGCCGGAAGAGGATATGCCGTACCTTGAGGACGGAACGCCGGTCGACATCGTGCTCAACCCGCTCGGCGTGCCGTCGCGCATGAATCTCGGACAGATTCTCGAGACGCATCTCGGCTGGGCCGCGCATATGCTCGGCATGAACGTCGCGACGCCCGTCTTCGACGGTGCGCACGCGGAAGACATCGCGGAGTGGCTGCAAGACGCAGGCCTGCCGCCCGATGGCAAGACGTGGCTGCGCGACGGGCGCACCGGCGAGCGTTTCTCGCGACCCGTGACCGTCGGCATGATCTACATGCTCAAGCTTGCGCATCTCGTCGACGACAAGATCCACGCGCGCTCGACGGGCCCGTACTCGATGATCACGCAACAGCCGCTCGGCGGTAAGGCGCAGTTCGGCGGCCAGCGCTTCGGTGAAATGGAAGTCTGGGCGCTCGAAGCCTATGGTGCCGCGTACACGCTGCAAGAGCTGCTCACGGTGAAGTCGGACGACGTCATCGGACGCGTGAAAACGTACGAAGCGATCGTCAAAGGCGAGAACGTCATGGAACCCGGCGTTCCCGAGAGCTTCAAAGTACTCATCAAGGAACTCCAATCGCTCGCACTCGACGTCAAGGTGTTGACGGAGAACCGCGAGGAGGTTGAGGTCAAGATCGCCGGCGACGACATGACCGAGCGCGAACGCGAAGAGTTCGGCTTGCTCATGGGTGAGGAGGATCTGCGCGTCTCGCAGACCTCGGTTGCCGCCGCAGAGGCGGTTGCCGAAGCCGGTGGCGAGATCGCCGAGGAAGAGGAAGAAGAGGAAGAGATCGACGACAGCAAGCCCATCGACGTCGCGAAACCTCTCCCGACACCACCTCCGACGCGTGCTCCCGCGCACGAAGAGCACGACGAGCTCGAGGAAACCGAAGAAGAGTCACAACCCGAGGAAGACGAAGGCGTTCAAGGTTACGAACTCGAGGACGAAGACGAACTCGAATCCGAGGAAGAGTCAGAATCCTTCGAAGGCGAGGAAGAAGCACCGTATCACGAAGGACAAGACTTCGGAAACGAAGAGAACTAGAAAGGTTGGCCCCGCTAGCGCGGGGCCTTCCACTTTGTCATCCCGAGCGTAGCGAAGCGAAGTCGAGGGGCAAAGCGTGGGTGCGGAGCACCGACGTCGGAGATCGCACCCTCCGTCGGTAGACCGACCTCGTTGGCAAGGTGTTCATATATACGTATTGTGAAGACATTGATTCGTTCATATATATATGCTAGACTGTCATATATTAGGACATATATATATGAACGACAAACAAGCTGCCCTCGCCCGTAAGCAACTGGATCGGCGCCTTTCGTCCCTCCGGGGCTTGACGCTCGCTGCCCCTCCGAAAGGCTGGATCAAGGCAATTCGGGACTCCCTGGGCATGACCGCCCGCCAGCTCGCCGCTCGTATGAGCGTCGCCCCGTCGCGAATTCCGGTCATCGAGAAGGCGGAAGTCAGCGGAGCGACTACGCTACGCACCCTCAGGCAAGCTGCCGCGGCAATGAACTGCAGCTTCCTCTATGCCTTCGTGCCCGCCAAGTCGCTCGAAGATATGCTTCGCGAACGTGCGACGCAAAAGGCGCGTAAGGACATC
>JASHPC010000246.1 GCA_030038335.1 Vulcanimicrobiota bacterium | reverse complement strand
GCGACGTCGCCGCGCGATCTGAGATCGTCGTGCCGCTTCTTGTGGATAACTTTGCGTATGGCGTCTTCGACGTCGACAGCGCGAGCGTCGCGCGCTTTGCTTCTACAGACCGGCACGGAATCGAGCGGCTCGTTCGCGCCTTTTGCTCTTCCGTGCGGCCGTTGAGCGCAGCGCAGTCGTCTTGAGGACGCAAGAATTTTCCTTCGTTTGGTGAACCGGCTAACCCGGGGAAAATTCGTCATGGATGGGATGGCTAGACCCAATGCTCGGCATTACGGATGAGGAAGGTACGCGGCTGACGCTCTCTCTCGAGATCGCTGCCGATGCACAGCGCGCGGCGGTGCAGTTTTGGAGAGCGTGGCTTTGGCAGTCGCGTGAGATGAGCGAGCGTCCAACGTCGGCGTTCTGTCTCTCGCTCGGCGAGCGTTTCGGCGTATCGACCGCCGAAATTTACCGTCAGTGGCTCGAGTGGTACAGCCTGCTTACCAGCTGGGATCTCGCTGCAGCGTTGGTCGGACGAGACGTCCGGTCCGTGACGATTGCGTACGGAGTCTCGCACCGGCGAACGTAACCATTCCCGCCGCCGTTGCGACGAGCCCGAACCAGACAGGTGCCTTCACGGCCCAAATCGCCCACGATGACATGACGTAATGCGAGGCGACGAACTGCGCCCACGGCGCCTGAGAGATTGCCGTAGAGTGTACTGACGCCGCAACCTGCGTGAAGCCGAACCCCGCCTGCAGAAAAGCTTCAACGCCCAGCGCGACGCCGCCGACCGCTGCCAGCGCGCAAACGAGCCCGCTCGCCAACGACCGCCCGTACGACCAGCCCAACCAGAGCGCGATGAACGGCACGAATACAAGTGTCTCGCGCGCGAGTAAAACGTGCAGCAGCGGGACTGCAAGCGTTACGACCGCAGCAACGTCGATCCACGAACCTCTTCGCGACGCAAGCCAGAGCGCTGCGGGTAACGCGAGCGCGATATGGTCGAGGTGAAGAAACGGACCACCCACGACGGCGAACGCGGGAGCAGCGAGCATCGCGCATTCGGGATGCAAGCGCGCGTATGCGCTGCGCGCGAAGAGCACAGTGAGACAGAGCATTGCGATCCACTGGAGCCTGCCGGCAAGCAACGCGTACGGCGCAGCAACGCCGATGCGATCGAGCATCCACGAAAAGCTATACTGGAAGAATGCCGGAAGCTCGGAGGCAACGTGTGCGGGAAGCACGTCGCGGGCATATGCGACGTTGCCGGCAATGCCGACGGCGGCGAGCGACATTGCTCCCAACGCCGCTAGGGTGAGCACCGTTCCTACGGCAAACCTACGCGAGAGGGCGAATGCGGCGAGCGCGACCGCAATGCCGGCCTGCGGTTCGAGCATCGCGAGTGCGACGCCCGTGCAAAGTGCAAGAAGGTTGTCTTCGCGCGCACCCCACGCCGCAAGCACGATGCCCAGCAGCGCAAACGGTGGCAGCTCGCCTACGAGCCAGGATACGGCAACGAGCGGGATGCTGCACGCGACGAGTATCGTCCATGCGTCGCCCGCTCCAAGCCGGCGGAGCAACACCACTGCTACAGCTGTTGCAGCGACCGTGAGCAGTATCCAGAGCGCAACCGCTATGCCGAACGGCATCCAGCCGATCGCAGCGAAAGCGGCGATCGCATATCCAGGAAGGGGCGCCGGGAGCACAAAACCTGACTTGGCGACAAAGAGCGGTGCCGGCGCACGTATTCGTTCGCACGCACCGATCGGCGCAGCGTCGTACGGGTTCTCGCGCGCAAGTACGGTCCGTCCAGCGCAATAGAACGTCTTGAAGTCGTCCATTGCAAAGCTCTTGTGCCACACGAGCAGCCCGTAGCAGCCGGCGACGGCAATCGTCAACGCGATCGCCGCGATAGCGCGCTTCACGCCGGTGCTTGCTCCGCGTGCGCCGCGCGCGCAAGAAAGCGACCCGCAGTGCAAAGGATCGCGAGCCACATCGGCGCTTTGACGAGCCAAATCACCCAACCGGTCATGACGAAATGCTTTCCGATGTATTGCGCCCACGCTGCTTGCGGAAGGCTCGCAGGCAACGGTTGCACCGGCGGAATCTGAATGCTTCCCGTCCCCGTTCGAACGGCGATGCCCGCGATAAGTGCGAGCACGACAATGACGGCAAGCGCCGCGCGCAGGCCGCTCGTCGCTTCACGTCGCCGCGCCGTTCCGATCCAGCCGGAGAGAAACGGCACGAGCGCCGAGAGCCGAAAGATCGAAAAGACGTAGAGCACTGGAATTGCGAGCCCTAAGACCGCCGCGATACGAAGCGGCGACGGACGTTGCGTGGCGAGCCACATGGCCGCTGGGATCGCGAGCGCGATGTGGTCGAGGTGCAAGAATGGACCGCCTACGACGGCGAACGCCGGGGCTGCGAGCAACGCGATTTCCGGACGCTCGCGCGCGAAGCGGCTGCGCGCGAAGAGATACGTCACACCGAGCATGACGATCCAGGAGATCCTGCCCGCGAGTATCGCCGGGCCGGGCGCTACACCCGCTTGATAGAGTATCCACGACAGACTGTATTGGAGCACGCTCGGAAGTTCCGAGAGCAGATGTGCGGGCAACACGACTCGGAAGTATTCGAGATTGCCGGCGACGCCGAGCGTTGCTAGTCCGATGCTTCCAAGTGCTGCCGCGGTAGCGAGTGCAGGAACTGCGAAACGCCGGCCGAGCGCGCATGACGCAACGAGTGCTGCGATGCCGATCTGCGGCTCCGTAAAGATCAGCGCGAGCCCGAATGCAAAGGTCCACGGCCGTCCAGCGCGCGCGCTCCATACCGCGAGTGCGATGCCGAGCAATGCGATCGGAGGTAGCTCGCCCACCGGAAGACACACGGCAACGAGCGTGAGAGAAAGCGCGAGCGCGAGGTTCCACGCGTCGCCCACGCCCGCACGCGCGAAGAGCCAGACGCTCAAAGCGATAGCACCGGCAAGTACCAGCAGCCAAATGACGCAAGCCAGCGTGAACGGCAGTATCCCGAGTGGCACGAACGCTGCAACGGCATAACTCGGCAACGGCGCAGGAAGCACCTCGCCCGGCTTCGTTACGAAGAGCGCTTTCGGCGCCGGGATTGACTCGCATTGCGAAATCGGCGGCGTAGCGTACGGATCCCGACGCTGGGCAACGACGCGTCCCGCGCAATAGAACGCTTTGAAGTCTCCCATCGCGAAGCGTCCGTGAACGACGTTCGCGCTCGAAATCGCAAAGGCCGAGAGGATGAGCGCGAGCGCGATCGGCCCGCGCAGACGAGCCCAGATGCGAGAGACTGAAGAGTTCATCCATCTTCTTCTATCGTCGTTGTGATTGTCGTTGCCCGGGTTTTCCGAACGAGCCAGGTAACGATTCTGTAAAGGTGATCGTAACGAAGTCTTATCGTCCACAAATGGGTCGATACGAAAGTCGTGGCCACCCAGCTACGCCGTCGGCTTTCACTTTGGCATTCGGACGACTACATCGCGTGTACCGTAATTGCCATTACGGTACTTTTCGCCTGTGCATCGCTCTACGGAAGATATGCCTTCGATGACTCCTTCTTCGGCTACAGCATTGCACAGTCGCTGTTACAGGGGCACGGGTTCAGCTTCAACGGCAACGATCGAATACTTAGTACATCCGCGCCGCTAGCCATACCACTTTATCTCCTGATCGCGTGGTCTCTACATGTGACCGTCATCGCCGCCGCGCAGCTTCTCAGTGTTGCGGCCTATGTCGTGAGCGCCTTTGGGACTTACGCCCTGCTTCGCAAGTGGTGTCAACCCGTCGGGGCGGCTGCGAGCGCTTTAGCCTTCGTCACGTCTCCATTCGTCCTTCCGCTCTGGTCTCATGAGACGCTTCTCTACATCGCGACTTCTGTCGTTGGGATGCTCTTGTATCAGAGCGGCCACTTCCGAAGCAGCGCCATCATTCTCGGCTGTTCCGCGTTGTTCCGCGGGGAAGCGCTGTTACTTTTACCTTTCTTTTGGTGCGCACGCTGCCGAACGGCAGGTCTCCGCAGCGCCGTTGAGTTCGCCATCTTGTCGCTCTTACCGTACGCCTCATGGTGCGTCGTCGCGTCGTTTCTTTTCGGAACTCCGTTCTCAAGTACAATCCAATCGAAACGCGCGCAGCTACGCTACCCAACGGTGACGCCGTATCTATTCGGCCTCTTAGATTTCTCCGAGCGGATGTACGGGATGGGCATTTTTGCGCTAAGTGCGTTCGCAGCCGTCCTCTGCGTGAGCTTCGGAGTAGCATGTCGAGCGCTGAAAAGCCTTCACGTTGCCGTCACCGTATGGATACTGATAACGACCATTGCGTACGTCGTCCTGGAAGTGCCGTTTTATTTCTGGTTCTGCGTTCAGTGCGGAGTTGCAATAGCTTTGGTAGTCGCAATTCCGTGGTGGCCTGCGAGTCGATATTCGCTTCTGGCCCTTGCAGGACGAGTGGCGTCGATCGCCCTGCTCGCGACAAACGTCGGCTTCCTCTGCTTCCATCTTAGCTCTTCGCATTTATACTCGGCATTCAACTGGGTCATCATGCCGTCGAGGCACGGTAATGCTTACATGGCTTTGGCGAAGTGGTTTCGGAACAAACCCCCAGGCTCTATAGCCTACCAAGAGTTCGGGCAACTGCACTACTTCTCGAATCGCCCGATCGTCGACGTCCTCGGTATCGTAACGCCGGACGCCGCCGCGCATCTCGCGCAGGGCGATCCAATATGGGCGATCAAGCGCTACCTACCTAGATACGTTATCGATAGCACCGATATCATGCGCATCGATGTCGTGGGCGGCACACCGGCATACTTTCCAAATTTCGACTATATTGTTTCGCCAACCGAATACGACTGGTTCCGACGCGCGTATCGATCAGTCGCTACGATTCACTCTCGTGGCGGCGATCCTCGCCGACGCGACTTCACCGTGTACCAGCTGCTCTCTCCTAACGCTGTTCCCGCGGTGGATGCATGGGATCCCACTGCCAATGTGCTTGGGCTAACCGACAGGATTGATCGAGTTTCGTACAGAGTTAGTGTAGGTGATGACCATATCGTTGAGCTGGAGGCGCGCCTGCGATTCTCAAGAGCCTGTAGTGACTCGACCGTTCAGCTTTTTGGACCGCATACCCGCATAGTTTCCGTAAGGCAGATTGATTCGGGGATCGAGCGCGTCTCGCTAGCACTAAAACAGCCT
>JASHPC010000245.1 GCA_030038335.1 Vulcanimicrobiota bacterium | reverse complement strand
CGCGCTGCCCGCTCGGCTTGCGGCGTCGCGCGCACGGCCTCACCTGCGGCGCGCGCAGGTGCTTCCGTTTTCGGCGCGGGCGTTTGCGCCGGCGGAGCTGCCTTCGGTGGCGCTGATGAAAGCGCCGCGCCGTTTCCGGATTTCGTCGTGTCGATCTCGACGAGCGCTGCGCCCACCTTCACGGTTGCGCCTTCGTCGGCGAGAATGCGCGTGATGACGCCGGAGGCGGTCGCAGGTACTTCGACGTCGACCTTATCCGTCGTGACGTCTACCAAAGGATCGCCTTCGGTGACGTACTCGCCGATTTTCTTGCGCCATTCGACGATCGAGCCTTCCGTAACCGACTCGCCCATCTCAGGCAGCATCACCTGAACCATCGTCTGCGTCAACTAAAAATACTCCGCGGGCACGGATGGAAACGTCACGAGCGCGCGCTTGCGAAATCCTGGGCGCTCGTGCGAGAGCACGAACCCGGCGACGTCGTAGGCCTCTTGTTTCGTCAGCGTATGCGGAGCGTTCTTCGGCATGTTGTAATACACAAACCCCGTCATGCGGTCGAGATGCGCCATGCCTGCGCCGTCGTTGAACGAGCCTGCTCCCCAGAGCGGAGGAAACGGGCCGGCGCCCGCGCCTGTGGCGCCGTGACAGGCGGAGCAGCGCTGCGCGTAGAGCGCCGCGCCCGCGCGGCGGTCAGGCGTGCCGCTCGGTAGCGGAATCTTGAAGCTCTGCCCCCTCGCGCTCGGGCGCAGGACGGCCTCGTCGCGCGAGAGCCACGCGATGTACGCGGTCATCGCGATCATCTCGCGGCTCGAGTACGCCGGCGGCTTCCCGTTCATACTGTAAAGGAAACACTCTGCGATGCGATCCTGCAATGCTATAACACGGTGCGCGCGCTTGTTCCACTGTGGAAAGGCCGCGTAGGTCCCGATGAAGCTTCCTCCGCGCGGCCGCGTGCCTCCGTCGATGTGACAGGCGGCGCAGTCCATCTTCGCACCGACGTCATGAGGAAGTAGACGGCGCGTCTCCATGACGAGCTCACGCCCGTAGCGGATCTCCGCGCCGAGCGCTCCCGGCGGAAGAACCGCTTCGTCGTACGCCGCCTGCGTACTCTTCTGGGGTTGCGCGCACGCGGTGACGGCGAGCAGAGCGACGATTGCGAGAAGTGCGCGCACCGCTCAGAAGGTCAGCGTCAGATACGTGTAGTGGTAGACGGCCTGGAGCACCGCAACCGTTGCCACCATCGACGGCACGACGATGGCGCCGGGAATGAGATGCGTTAAGAGGTCGTCGGCGACGTCTTGTGCCGTCGCTTCGGTCGGAGCGAAGCCCTGCTCGACGAGCTTGCGCGACTGCTCTTCGATCGCAGTGTGGCAGGCAAGCACGATGACCCCTCGCCGCTGCAGCATGGAAACGGAGGTGTCTTGGTACATGCCACGCTGGTCGTCCGGGTTCGCATTCGGATCGTACGCGCTCTTCGCGGGATAGAAGACGTTCGTCGTCAGCGGCGCGCCGTTATTGCCCTTGATCTTGTAGAACTCGCCGAGCCGGTACTTCGCCCACATTGCGTCGGTAAGTCCGTAGGCGGTTGCAGCGCCATGGTTCGCCATCGCGACGGCGACGTCGCTCGGCGCATAGCCGTATCCGAACTCCAGGCCGTTGAGCGAGTTCTTCACGTTGTTGAGCGTCGTTGGATTGAACGCAACCGATTCGACGAGCTGCCGGATGCGCGCGGGACGTCCGACGATGCCGGCAAACGCGGCTTCGTCGAAGCTCGCTCGACGTTCGACGAGCGCCGTGCCGCCCGGAACTGCGGCACCGGCGGCCACGCCTGCACTCGCGGCAAGCGATGCGGATGAAACAATAAAAGTAGTGCGATTCATGACGAGCGTCCTTTCGGCGGGGAGCAGCGATGCTCCACCCCGAACTTTTAAATGATGACGCCAGCACTCGTCTTCGTCGTGGGGCTGCTGCTCGGGGCCGGTATCGCGCTGCTCGTCGCGGAGCGCCGCTCCGAGCGGCTTCGCCGGCGCGCTGAAATCGCCGAGCAAGAGCTCGCCGCGCGCAACGCACAGCTCGCGGCGAGCATTGATGCCCAACAGCAAGGCGTGAACGCGCTCATCGAGCGCGCAAAGAATGAGCTGCGTGAGGCGACTGCTGCGCGCGCTGGCGAGCGCGTCGGAGACGTCGTTAAGCCAATGAGCGATCAACTCGCGCAGTTCAACAAGCTCATCGGCGAGATCGAAGCCGTAAGAAACAAAGATGCCGGAAGCCTTCGCGAGCAGATCGCCGGCCTCGTCACGCGCACGGAACGCCTGGAATCCGCGGCGGCAACGCTCTCTTCGCAGACGTCGTCGCTCGTCACGGCTCTGCGGAATCCGACGACTCGCGGGCGATGGGGCGAGATGCAACTCCACAACGTCGTCGAGAAAGCCGGAATGGAGGCACACTGCGACTTCGACGAACAGCAGTCGATCGCGATCGAAGGGCGCAATCTGCGGCCGGATATGACGGTGCATCTTCCGGGCGGTCGCTGCGTCTTCGTCGACGCGAAGGCTCCGCTCGACGCGATGCAGTCGGCGCTCGAGGCGCCCGATGAGGCGGCAAGGCGCGAGCTTGTACGAAAGCACGCGAAGGCGCTCCAAGACCACGTCGACGCACTCGCGCGTCGCGGCTACCAGAACGCGAAGGACTCTGCGGATTTCGTTGTCATGTTCGTCCCTGGCGAGTCGTTCCTAAGCGCTGCGTGCAACGAGGATCCGATGCTCGTCGAATACGCGCTCGACAAAGGCGTGCTCGTCACCGGTCCTCTGGCGCTCATTAGTCTCTTGCGGTCTTTCGCGCTCGGCTGGCAGGCCGTGCAGCAGGAGGAGAACGCAAAGCGAATCGCCGCCATCGGACGCGAACTCTACGAACGCGCGCGAACGTTCGCCGAGCATCTCGTGCGACTGCGCAAGTCGCTCGAGAGTTCCGTCGACGCGTTCAACGGCGCCGTCGGCTCGTACGAGTCGCGATTGCTTCCCCAAGGGCGCAAACTCAAAGACGAGGCGGCGCTATCGGATGAAGAGTTGCCGGAGATCGGCGTTATCGAAAATGCGCCTCGGCCCGTAACGGCGCTCGACGCCGCGCCCGAGCCGGCAAGGCTCCCACGAAAGCAGGGCCTCTTTCCGCAGTAGAAAGTTCTCTTCTCGACGATCGGATATTAGCCGACGGCATGACGAGTACTACGCCGAGGTGGTCGAGCATGCGATTCGTGCCAGACGTACGTGAATCGTGATCTTCGCCGATACGTCCTCGCTTTACGCCTTTGTCGATCGGAGCGATGCACGCATTGCCGAGGCGCTCGCATTCGACG
>JASHPC010000244.1 GCA_030038335.1 Vulcanimicrobiota bacterium | reverse complement strand
GCGGACGATGCCCGCAAGCGGCGTGGCGACGGCGGGAAGACCACACGCTCGTGCTTCGAGCAGTGCGTACGTCACCGACTCGACGCGGCTCGGGAGTGCAATAGCGTCGCATGCCCAGAGCGCCTCGCGAACGTCAGCAAGATATCCGGCGTCGATGACGCGCCCTGCCCCGAGCAACGCGATCGAGTTTTGCGACGGCGCGACGGCGACGACGCGAAACGGCCGCGCCGTTGCGTCGAGCGCGGCGGCGAGGCGATCGGCGCCCTTCACGAGGGAGTCGCGACCGAAGAACGCGATCGCTCGCTCCCCGGGATGCAAATCGAAGCGCGCGCGCGCGACAACGCGTTCGCGTGCGAGCGGAGGCCGAAATCGCTCCAGGTCGACGCCGTTGGGAAGTTCGGTGAGCCTGTCCGGAGGAACGCCATGTCCCCGAAGATATGCGACGATATCGGGAGAGACGCAGAAGAAGCGCTCGACGACGCGACGCGCGCCCGCGTATTTCACCCTTCGCCCGAGACCGCGAAGACGGCCGGACTCCGTGACGCCCGAATGAAGGTGCCATGCAAGACGCGCGCGCGCACTGGCGGAGCCGACCATTGCCGGAAGCATCCAATCTGCGAAATGCGCGTGCACGATAGAGGGTCCGAACCGTGCCACCGTACCGGCAACGTCGAACGGCGTCGCCGCGTATGATAACCGAACGCCGGCGGCGCTGAGAGCGCGCGTCCACTCGTAGCTTTTACACGCTACCGGACAGAGCAGTGCCGTATCGAATGCATCGCGGCGGGCGAGATGCGCGAGTGCCGAGACGAATCCGCCGCCCGCCGGATTCGCGAATGCGGCAACGTGAAGGACGCGGGGTTTCATGCGCCGTCCTCGAAAAATAACGCATGGAGTCGCTCGCCGTTATCGTACCGGCCGATGAGCCGCGCTTTGACGGCAGTCGCGCCGATGCATTGCTGTGCGCGCACGCCGCTCAGCTCACGCGTATTGCGTCGAAGAATGCGCGCGTGCGCATATTCGCCGTCGATGCGGGCGAGCCGCACGATTTGCTCGCACGCCTCAGCGCGTTTCGTCCGCGACACGTGCTCGTCGAGCATGCGCCGCTTTCGTACGGGCGCAACGGTGGAATGCCCCTCGCGGCAGCTTCGTGGAGCAAGTCTCACGCTATTACCGTGACGCTCGTGGCGCATCCCGAGTTCGGCAGAAGTTACGATCCGCCGGATTCGGCGGTCGCCGCCGCTCTGCTGTCCGCCGGACCGCTCGTCGCGCAGTCGTCGCGCGTCTGCTGCCACGAGACGGAATGGGCGCGCGTCATCGCGCAGCGCGTGCCGACGTGCGTGGAACGTCTCGACGTCATCGATGCGTGGCCCGTCATCGAGCCGCTCTCTATGATTCCGGTCGATACGGCAGCGCCGCGACTGCTGCTTCTCGACGATGTGCCACCGAGGACGCTCGAATACGTCCTCCGTGCGATGCGCGCGGACGACGCGCAGTACCGCTGCGTCGCTCTCTTTGCCGACGAGGCGCAGCGTATCGCGATCGAAGATTCGATCGAAGCCGCCGGGCTCTCCCGGCGAGCACCGTGCTTGCGTGCGACGACCGCGGTGGAACTCGCCTCTCTGCTGGCGTCGTCGTCTTCCGTCGTCGTTCCGGAATCGCGAAACGGTGCCGAGTCGCGGCGTTGGGTCCGAACGGCAATCGCATTCGGCCGGCGGGTTACGCTGTGCAAGCACGGCGGCGACGCCGAGCTGATCGAGCGCCCGTCGGAGACGAACTGGGCGACGATCGCGCATGCGCTACTCTCCGGAGAGCACGACCGGTCGCTAACGGCTCCCTTTGAAGAAGACGTCGAGGAGCCGTCTGTCGGCATCTGATAGGCGCGAGAGGCGTCCGACGATGTCGATGAGATCTTCGCTGGGCTGAGATGCTGGCGTCGGCTCCAGTGGGGGCGGGGCGACGGCCGGCGGTTCCGGCGCAACCTGCGGTTCCGGCACCGGTGCAGCAGCAGCCACGGGCTCGGGCGGAGGCGCTGCCTCTTGCACCGGCTGTCGAGGCGCTACGTTTTGGATGCCCGTCACGAGCGCCGGTAATACTTTCTCGAGTATTTGCGTTACGACCGACGTCTCGACCAAGAGCGGTTTCGGCGGTTCCGCGGCCGCCGGCTCCGGAATCGGCGCCGGCTCTGCCTCTTGCGGCGGCGCGATCTCCTGATGTGCGACGGGTTGCTCGACCTCTTCGGTCTCCACGATTTGCATCGTCTCGATCACGTGCGTCTCTGCGGCCTGCGTCTCGCTCGCTTGCGACAGATCCGTTTGAGGTTCATCGGTTGCACGTTGTCCGCGACGCGGGTTGCCGCGCTTACGATGGTACATCGCGCCGTCGGCTTGCCGCCACGCTTCGAAGAGATCACCGGCCTCCGAACGCACGGAGAAGCCGACCGTTGCCGGCGCGTTCGCGCGCAGAAGCGTTGACTCTATGTGTTCGCGAATGCGCGCCGCCGCGCTCGCGTCGCACTTTACGGCAAGAATGGAAAACTCGTCGCCGCCAACGCGCGCAACGACGTCGGTTCGACGCACGCAGCGCTCGAGCGCGGTCGCGGCATTCTGAATGAGCTCATCGCCCTTCTCGTGACCGTAGCGATCGTTCGTCGCTTTGAGACCGTCGAGATCGATGACGAAGACGACGGCGTCGTATCCGTGGCGGCTGCAACGCTGGTCCTCGGTGGCAAGGAGCTGGTCCCACGCGCGGCGATTGTGCAGTCCCGTAAGCGGATCGACGAGCGCGTCGGCCTGCGCGCGCTCCGTGCGGCGCGTGGCTTCCTCGAGCGTCAGCTCGGTA
>JASHPC010000243.1 GCA_030038335.1 Vulcanimicrobiota bacterium | reverse complement strand
TGGCACTGCGTCGCGGAGCGCCCGTCCGGCGAGCGTCCTGCGCTTGCTCTTCGCCGTAGGCACCGGAGTACGCGGCGAGTAGATCGGCGTAGCCGTACGCATCACGTTTTCCGGCGAACGCGCGATCCGCACGCGACGCGTCTGCGCACGGCATCCACGGGACCTCAACGGAGGCGGCACCGTGCGTCCGCACGCGCGCCGCGCCGTCGCGAACGAGGACGTCGACGCTTGGCGCAAATGCTGCGCCGTCACAGTTCCACGCAAGCGTCGCAGCGGTGCGAAAACGCCGGTCGAAACGTTGCCACGGCGCAATCCGTTCGACGACCGGATGTCCGTACGAGCGAATCGCCTCCAGCAAGTCTCCGAGAACTGCATCTCCGGTTTCATCGCTGGTGCCGCGGCGAACGACGATCGCGCCAACTTCACCGCGCTCGGTGCGCGGAACGCCGGCGAGCACGGCTGACCAACGACGATAGAACAGGCGCTCGTTCTCGTTCTCCCACTCAAAGCGTCCGATGGTTGCCCCTTCATAGTGCGCAAAGTGCGAGCCGGCGACGTAGCGCGCCTTGAACCCGTCCGCGTGTGCGCGCATGCAGAGGTCCGCGTCCTCGAAACCGTTGCGAAACGCGGCATCGAACCCCCCGCGTTCGAGAAACCACTGCGTTCGCGTGGCAAATGCCGCGCCAGGAACGACGACCGCGTCGCGCGACCGACGCACGCCGTCGATCTCGGCCGGCAGATTTCTGCACGACAAGAACCAATGCGCGTTAGGAAGGAGAACGCATCCAGCGCCCTGCGTCACGCCATCCTCGTAGAAGAGCGCAGCGCCCGCAATGCCGATCGCGGGATCGTCAAAAGCGGCGACGAGCGGCGTCAGCGCATCGCCGAGTGGCCATGCATCGTTGTTGAGAAAGAGCACGAGAGGAGCCTGCGCAGCCCGTGCTCCCGCGTTGGCTGCGCCGCCGAAGTTTGCGTTTGGGTCGATACGAATGGAGCGAACATCGTCGTTCTCCGCGAGGCGTGCTGGGGTCTCGTCGGTCGAAGCATTGTCGACGACGATCGTCTCAAACCGCACGCCGATCGCACTCCTCAACGTGCGCAACGCTTCGAGACAGCGTCGCGTGAGCCACCAGTTATCGTAGGCTGGAACGACGATGCTGACATCGTGCGTCATAGCGGCATGCACCGCGCGCAAGGTGATCGCAAAACGTCGTCGTAGTTCGTGGCGGATGAAGGTAGTTCTTCTTGCCGGAGGCCAAGGAACGCGCCTCGCGGAGGAGACTGACGTTCGGCCAAAGCCGCTCGTAGAGATCGGTGGCCGCCCGATACTCTGGCATATCATGAAGACGTACGCTGCCGCCGGAATCGCCGATTTTATCGTCGCGCTCGGCTATAAAGGCTACATGATCAAAGAGTACTTTGCGAACTACTATCTCCATTCGTCGGACGTTACGATCGATCTGGCGAAGAACGACGTGCACGCGCACGAATCGAGCGCCGAGCCGTGGCGCGTGACGCTCGTCGACACCGGCGACGAGACGATGACCGGTGGACGGTTACGCCGGCTCAGACGATATCTCGGTGACGAAACGTTCTGCATGACGTACGGTGACGGCGTCGCCGACATCGACGTCTCTGCGCTCGTCGCCTTTCATCGCGCGCATGGAAAACCGGCGACGCTCACGGCAGTGCAACCACCGGGCCGTTTCGGTGCGCTACGACTGCGCGGCGACGACGTCGTCGCTTTTACGGAAAAACCGCAAGGCGACAACGCATGGATCAACGGAGGCTACTTCGTGCTCGAGCCATCCGTGCTCGATCTCGTCGCCGGCGACGAGACTGTTTGGGAAGACGCGCCGCTCGGCACGCTCGCGCGCGAAGGAAAGCTCGCCGCGTATCGCCATTCCGGTTTCTGGCATCCGGTCGACACGCTGCGCGACAAGCGCACGCTCGAAGCGATGTGGCAGCGCGGCGACGCGCCGTGGAAGCGCTGATACGTGATCGACGGCGCGTTTTGGCGCGGCCGCAAGACACTCGTCACGGGTCATACCGGTTTCAAGGGCGCGTGGCTTTGCGCGTGGCTCCTTCGTGCTGGCGCACGCGTCTGCGGAGTTGCACGACCTCCCGACACGAGTCCGAACCTTTTCACGCTGCTGAATCTTGCATCAGGCATCGACGGTCGCTTCGTCGACGTGCGCGACCGCGAAGCGACGCTCGACGCTGTCGCATCATTCCAGCCTGCGACGATATTTCACCTCGCCGCGCAGTCGCTCGTACTGCGCGGCCTCGCGGATCCGCACGCGACGTTCGCGACGAACGTCATGGGGCTCGTCAACCTGCTCGACGCAGCGAAAGCGCTTGCGGCCCCGCCGCAGATCGTCGTCGTCACGAGCGACAAGGTGTACGCGCGTCAGCTCGACGATCGCGCGTTCGTCGAGACCGACCCTCTCGGAGGGGATGACCCGTACAGCGCGAGCAAGGCCTGCGCGGAGATCGTCGTCGACGCGTATCGTGGAACGCACAACCAACGAGCACACGTGTGTACGGCGCGCGCAGGCAACGTCATCGGAGGAGGAGACTGGGCTGAGAATCGGCTCCTGCCAGATATCGTGCGCGCAGTAGTGCGCGAGGATACGGTGCTCCTTCGAAACCCTCGGTCGACACGACCGTGGCAGCACGTGCTCGATGCTCTCTATGGCTACCTGTTGCTCGCGCAGTCGTTGCACGCCGCACCTGAGCGTACCGAAGGAGCGTGGAACTTCGGGCCTTCGGAGAGCTCGATGCCCGCGGTAGAAACCGTCGCGACACGCGCGCTCCAGCGTTTTGGCGGCGGCGAGTGGGTCGCTGCCGACCGCACAAGCGACGTCGAACGGCCAACGCTCCGCGTCGACTCGACGAAGGCGCGCTCGAACCTCCGCTGGCGCTCACGTTTGAGCATCCACGAGGCGATTTCGTGGACGGTCGACTGGTACGCTCAGCAGAGCGCGGGTGAACCGGCAGCCGGGCTTGTCGACGAGCAGATCGCTCAATACGAGACGCTGCCATGATGCGCGCCATTCCACTCTCAATTCCGGGCGCATACGAAATCGAAACGGACATACTGCGCGACGATCGCGGGTGCTTCACGCGCACGCTCGATCTCGCGTTCCTCGCCGCTCACGGGCTGCGTTATCAGTTCGAGCAGGAAAGCTTGTCCTGGAACGCGGCTCGCGGAACGCTGCGCGGCCTGCACTTTCAGGCTCATCCGGCATGGGAGACGAAGATCGTTACGTGCGTGCGCGGCCGCATCTTCGACGTCGTCGTCGATCTGCGCGCAGAGTCTCCGACGTTTGGACGCTGGGACTCGCGCGAGCTCGACGCGTCGCGCTGTAACTCGGTATACGTGCCGGAAGGCTGCGCGCACGGATTTCAGACGTTGGAGGAAAGCGTCGCGGTTCTCTATCGCATTACGCCGCCGTACTGCTCGGAGCTCGCGCGGGGCGTCAATCCGTTCGACGAAGAGCTCGGCGTGCGCTGGCCGATTTCCGATGCAATCTTTTCGGAGCGCGATCGCGCGCTTCCAGCTCTTCGCAATGCGTTGACGTGAGCGTTCTTGTCACGGGTGGTGCGGGTTTTCTCGGCCGCCGCGTCTGCGAGCGCCTGCGCGAGGGCGGGCGGGACGTCGTGTCGCTCGGACATCACGGAACCGAAGACGTCATCGTCGATCTCCTCGACGAGCACGCCGCGAGCGAGGCTGTCGAACGCGTGTGCCCTCGTGACCTCGTGCACCTAGCATGGTCAGTGCAGTCGACCGACTACAAGACGTCGC
>JASHPC010000242.1 GCA_030038335.1 Vulcanimicrobiota bacterium | reverse complement strand
TCGCATCACGCGTTCATCTACATTCGCGGCGAGTTCAAAGACGGCTACCGCATCTTTACGCGCGCGCTCGACGAAGCACGTGCTGCGGGATTCGTCGGGAAGGGCATTCTCGGAAGCGGTTACGACCTCGAAGTCACCGTGCATCGCGGGGCTGGCGCCTACATTTGCGGAGAGGAGACGGGTCTGCTCAACTCACTCGAGGGAAAGCGCGGCGAGCCGCGGCTCAAGCCGCCGTTCCCAGCTCTCGAGGGTCTCTACGGGATGCCGACCGTCGTGAACAACGTCGAGACCGTCGCGTATCTCGTTCACATTCTTGCGCGTGGATGGGAATGGTTTGCCGGCGTCGGCACCGAGCGCAGCAAAGGCTTTAAGGTCATCTCCATATCCGGGCACGTGCGCAAGCCGGGCAACTACGAGGTGGCGCTTGGGACGCCCGTGCGCGAGCTGCTCGAAATTGCCGGCGGGTTGCGCGAGGGCCGCACGCTCAAAGCGATTCAGCCTGGTGGAGGCTCGTCGGCGTGCATTTTCGAGGAGCATCTCGACCTGCCATATGATTATGAATCGCTGGCGAAGGCCGGGACGATGCTCGGGTCCGGCGCAATGGTCGTCTTCGACGACACCACAGACTTCGTCAACGCAGCGTACAACCTGGTGCGCTTCTTTGCGCACGAATCGTGCGGACAGTGCACTCCGTGCCGTGAAGGAGGACACTGGATGGAGCAGGTGCTGCGTCGTCTCGTCGAAGGGCACGGCGTTCGTGGCGACGTCGACATGCTTCGCCGCGTCAGCACGACGATCACGGGGACCAATCTCTGTCCGCTCGGCGACTCCATCGAACCCTTTCTGAAGTCGGTGATCCTGCGCTTCCCCGAACAGTTCGAAGCGCGAGTGGCGGAAGAAGCGGCACACGCATGACAAACTATGGAGCGAGTCGTGGCCGATAACGTCAAGCTCACGATCGACGGCGTCACCGTCGAGGTGCCGAAGGGAACGCTCCTCGTCGAGGCGGCAAAGACCGTGCGTCAGGAGATCCCGGTCTACTGCTATCACACGAAACTGGGACCGGCGGGACTCTGCCGCGTCTGCCTCGTCGAGATCGAGGGGACGCCGAAACTGCAGATCGCGTGCAACACGCAAGTCGCAGACGGCATGGTCGTCAAGACGCGCAGCGAGAAGGCGGACGCCGGACGGGCCATCGTACTCGAGCTGCTTCTGAAAAACCATCCGTTGGATTGTCCGATCTGCGACAAAGGCGGCGAGTGCGATCTGCAGGATTACTCGATGGCCTACGGACGCGGCACGTCCGATTTGGTCGATCCGAAGGACAAGCTGCCAAAGGCCGTCGATTTAGGCCCGACGATCGTTCTCGACGAAGAGCGATGCATCGTCTGCCAGCGCTGCGTGCGTTTCGACGACATCATTGCGCGCGAGCAGCAACTTGTCGTAAAGGACCGTGGGTATCGCGATATCATCGCGACCGCAACGGGAAACCCGTACCGGCACAACTTTACCGGTAACGTGACCGAGCTCTGTCCGGTTGGCGCGCTCACGTCGAAGACGTATCGTTTTAAAGCCCGTCCCTGGGACCTGAATCGCACGGAGACGAGCTGCACGCAATGCTCCGTGGGATGCCGGCAGAACGTCGACGTGCGTTACGGAAAAGTTCTGCGCACGATGACGGTTGCAGAAGACGACGCCGTCTCGGACGGTTGGCTCTGCGATCGCGGTCGATACAACGTTGGATTCTACGAATCACGGGATCGCGTCACGCAGCCGCTCTACAAGCGCGACGGCCGTTTCGTGCAGCTGTCGTGGGACGATGCCTTCGAACTCTGGGCAAAGGCGCTTCGCGCGGTACGCTCGCCGTCTGCACTCGGCGCGATTGGAGGCGGCCGGCTGACGAACGAAGAGGCTTTCGTCCTCCAGCATCTCTTCCGCACCTTCGGAACGCAGAACGTCGACTGGCGAACTGGCTCGCAACGACAGGCGGTTCCAGGAGCGCGGGGCGGCAAGATCGCCGAGATCGAGCAGGCGCAGCTCATCGTCGTTGCGGGAGGCGATCCCGGCGAGCTTGCGCCAGTCTTCGATCTGCGCATTCGCAAAGCGATGCTGCGTAACGGCGCGCGTTTGGTGCGTGCATCCAGCGGTGACGCGGAGTTCGACCTGAAGGGCGTCGAGCGCGCCACCCTCGTATGGGACGGCGTTGACCTCGAGCTCGGCAAGCGCCTCGAGACGCGTCTTGCGGTCGTTCCTGCGCTGCGCACGTACGTGCTCGGCGAGCAGCCGAACGCACGCGGCGCCGAAGCGATGGGTGCGTTTCCCGACGGCAAGGGACTCGATACGGTTGCGATGTTCGCCGCCGCGCGCGACGGAAGGATGAGCGCGCTCTCGCTCTTCGGTGTCAATCCGGTCCGCAACGCGCCGGCGGTGCTGGAGGCGAAGCAGGCGCTTTCGGCAGTTCCCTTTATCGCGATTACCGAGCTGTTTCTCACGGAGACGGCGCAGATGGCGACGCTCGTACTCCCGGCGAAGGGCGCGTTCGAGAAGAGCGGCACGATCACGAACTTTGCAGGCGAGCTGCTTCCTCTCAAGTCCTCGCTCGCTGCGCCCGACGGCCCGCTTGCGGATTTGGAGATACTCGTCGGTCTCTCGCGTGCGCTCGGCGTCGAGCTTCCTACGATCGAAGACGTGGAAACGGCGGTCGAGCAATGTTCGAGCCGCGCGTCTGCTTGGGGTTTTGGCGATACGCGATACGGTTCGACCGTCGAGACCGGCAGCGAAGCGCGCGCTATCTTCGACGGCGGCGGAACGTGCGCCCACGACGAGCGTATCGCTGCGCTGGTAGAGGCGTCAGCCTAGATGCCGCTCTGGCTCATCGTCTTGATCAAGTCGGCGATTCTCCTCTTTATCGTCGTCACGTCGTTTGCGTACGCGATGCTTGCCGAGCGCAAGGTCATGGGGTGGATGCAACTGCGGCCCGGTCCCAATCGCGTCGGACCGTGGGGTCTCATGCAGCCGGCTGCCGACGCGGCAAAGCTCATTCTCAAGGAAGACCTCGCACCGCGCACGGCCGATCCGCTCCTCTACCGTCTTGCCCCCTTCGTATCGCTGCTTACGGCTTTTTCCGTCTACGCCATCATCCCATTCGACGTCACCTCCGCGGGGACGTGGTCGATCGGGAACGTGAATGCAGGCGTGCTCTTCTTACTCGCGATCACGTCGCTCGGCGTCTACGGAATTTCACTCGGCGGTTGGGCGTCTGGGTCGAAGTTTCCGCTGCTGGGCAGCGTGCGATCGACCGCGCAGATGATCAGTTACGAGCTTGGAATGGGGCTCGCGCTCGCGGGTGTTCTTCTCGTCGCTGGGACGACGTCTCTGGACGGCATCGTCAGCGCGCAACGGGATCTCTGGTTTTTCATTCCGCAGTTCGTCGCATTCGTCGTCTACGTCGTGACGGCGATTGCCGAGACGAATCGCGTTCCGTTCGACCTCGTCGAAGCGGAGACGGAGCTCGTCGCGGGTTTTCACACCGAGTACTCCGGGCTGCGTTTCGGGCTTTTCTTCATCGCCGAGTACGTGAATATGCTGACGGTCTCATGTATCGCGAGCCTGCTCTTCTTCGGCGGCTGGAACGCGCCGTTCGGCTGGACGTGGCTGCCGGGAATCGTGTGGTTCCTGCTCAAGGTGGCTGCGTTCATGTTTTTCTACATCTGGCTGCGAGCGACGCTGCCGCGCTTTCGCTACGATCGTCTCATGGCATTTGGATGGAAAGTGCTGCTTCCGATCGCGACGCTCAACGTCGTCGTCACTGCCGTCGTGATCGCGCTCAAGGGATAATCCTTCATGGCAATGCATAAACGTCTCTACAACGTCGGCGCCATTCTCAAAGGCCTTTCGATCACGCTGCGCTTCATGTTCGCGCGCAAGCCGACAGTGCAGTATCCGTCGGTGCGCAAGCAGCACGCTCCGCGCTTTCACGGACTGCACGAGCTTCGGCGCTACGACGACGGCAAGGAGCGGTGCATTGGCTGCGAGCTCTGCTCGAGCGCCTGCCCGGCAAATGCGATCACCGTCATCGGCGCCGAGAACGCGCCCGGGGACCGGAAATCGCCCGGCGAGCGGTACGCGGCGCGATACGAGATCGACGAGCTGCGCTGCATTTTCTGCGGAATGTGCGAAGAGGCGTGTCCGACGGACGCGATCGTGTTGACGCCCCGCTTCGAAATGTCCGATTTCCGGCGAGGCTCGTTCATCTACGCGAAGGATCGTCTCCTCGTGCCGGCCGACGGCGGTGTCGGTACGCCGCCTGACGAAAGGCCGGGCGGCATCCCAGCCGATCTCGGCGGCGTCGCAGGGAAGAAGTCGACGCTCGACGTCGGCAGCGGATACGACGCAACGTACAACGGCTCGCTCCTGAAGACGCAGCGAAAAGGCCTTACGGGATGAGCGCGATCTTCTGGGTCCCGGCGATCGTGCTCGTCGCCAGCGCCGTTTGGACCGTAACGGCATCGAAACCGGTGTACAGCGTCGTCGCGCTCCTTCTCAACTTCGTCGCGCTCGCAGTGCTCTTTCTCACGCTCTCCGCCGAGTTTTTGGCGATGATTCAGCTCATCGTCTACTCGGGCGCGATTCTCGTGCTCTTTCTCTTCGTTATCGCGCTGCTTTCGAGCGGCGTGGCGCCGCTCTCACTTGGCCCGAATCGTCTGCCGCGCATCGTCGCGCCGGCCGCAATCTGCGTCGCCGTCGCGCTCGGGCTCGTGCTTGCGGGCGTTGCAACGTCGCACGGCATCCCCGCGCCGCCTCGCGCGGCGTACGCGAATGCCGGCTCCGCGGGCATGCCCGGCGTATTCGGGAGCGTCGGTGATTTCGGGAAAGCGCTCTTCACGACGTACCTGCTGCCGTTCGAGGTCACTGCGCTGATCCTCATGGTCGCCGTCATCGGCACGATCGTTCTCGCAGGCGACGAGACGCCGTACGTTGCTTCTCGGCGGCGCGCGGAGCAGAACCGCAAGGCGATGCGCGAAGCGATCGCGCGGGAGGGCGACTGATGCCGGCGCATCTCTTGCCGATGCCACTTGCGAACTACGTGTCGCTTTCGGCGGTGATGTTCTTCATCGGCGTCGCGGGCGTCATCGTGCGGCGCAATCCACTCATCATGCTCATGAGCATCGAGCTCATGTTCAACGCCGCGAACCTGCTCTTTGTCGCGTACGCGCGCGCATGGCTTAATAACGCCGGGCACATCTTCGCGTTTCTCGTCATTACGGTCGCTGCGGCGGAGGCTGCAATCGCACTCGCGATCGTCGTCGTCGCATTCCGCTCCTCGGATCGCGTCGACGTTGACGACGTCAGGACCCTGCACGGATGATCCTCGTCGCACTGCTCTTGCCGCTTGCAGGCGCCGCTCTTTGCTGGGCCTTCGGGCCACGTCTGCGCGGCGCTGCGGGATGGCTCGCAACGGCCGCAGTCGGTCTGTCGTTCATCGCGATCCTCGTTGCGGGCAGTGGTCGCGAAGCGCTCTTCACGTGGATGCCCGGCTTCGACTTCGGCCTCTCGCTCGACCGGCTCTCGCTTCTTTGGTCGGTCGTCATCACGGGCGTCGGCTGCCTCATCCACCTCTACTCTATTGGATACATGCACGGCGATCGCGGCTTCGCGCGATTCTTCGCGTACATGAACTTTTTCATCTTCGCGATGCTGCTGCTCGTGCTCTCGGACAACTGGGTCGGCCTTCTCATCGGTTGGGGACTCGTCGGCTTGGCGTCGTATTTTCTCATCGGATATTGGTTCGATCGGCCATCGGCAGTTGCGGCCGCGCGAAAAGCCTTCGTCATGAACGTCGTCGGCGACGTCGGGATGATGTTCGCGATATTCCTGCTTGTCGCGAACCTCCACACGATTCGCATGAGCGACGCCTTCGCGTCGGCTGCGTCACTGAGTCCGGCGCTGCTCTACGCAATCTGTTTCGGCCTGTTCGTCGGAGCCGCCGCGAAATCGGCGCAGGTGCCGCTGCACACGTGGCTTCCCGACGCGATGGAAGGCCCGACTCCCGTCTCTGCGCTGATCCACGCGGCAACGATGGTGACGGCGGGCGTCTACCTCGTCGCGCGTTGCGCGCCGCTGTGGGACCAGAGCGCGTCGGCGCAGATGCTCGTCGGAACGATCGGTGCGTTGACGGCGATCTCCGCCGCGATTCTCGGGGCGGCTCAATGGGACATCAAACGCATCCTCGCGTACTCGACGATGTCGCAAATCGGATACATGATCATGGGCGTGGGAGTCGGCGCGTACGCTGGCGGCATCGCGCACTTCTTCACGCACGCGTTCTTCAAGGCGCAGCTCTTCCTTGCATCCGGCATCATCATACACGCTCTCGGCAACGAGCAGGACGTACGTCTGATGGGCGGATTGCGCAAACGCATGCCGCTCGCATTCTGGGGAATCCTGACGGGAGTGCTCGCGATCAGCGGCATACCGGGCTTCAGCGGATTCTTCAGCAAAGACCAAATCGTCGCGGGTGCGCTCGCGCACGGCCATCCGTACATGTACGCGGTCGGCATCGTGACCGCCGGAATCACGGCATACTACATGTTCCGCCTGTTCTTCATCACGTTCTTGGGCGAGTACCGCGGCAACGTGGATCCCGCTTCGGTCGGAATCACGCGCGAGACGACAAATGCTGCGCCGCACGAACCCGGCGACGATGCACATCACGCGCCGGCCTGGATCATGGGCCTTCCGGTCGCTCTCCTCATCATTCCAACGGTGCTCGCGGGCTGGCTTCTCTTCGGAAGCGACGCGTCGCCGTCGCCATGGTCTCGTTTCTTTGCACCACAGTTCGCTGGGCCGGCAACGGCCGCGGTTCCAATTCCCGACTGGCTCACGACTGCGATTACGTTTGCCGTCGTCCTCATCGGTATTGGTGTCGCGGCGTTGCGCTACGCGACAAGCGCGGCGAGAGCGGATGCCGTTGCGAGACTGCGCAGCGAGTCGCTGAACATGCCGAAGGTGCTGACGCACCAGTACTACATGGACGCGCTCATCAACTTCGTCTTCGTGCGAGGAGCACGTCTATTGGGAGCGGTCTTCGGACGCATCGTCGATCCGTTCGTGATCGACGGCGCAGTCCGTGAGAGCGCGACCTCCGCGCAATCACTGGGTACGGCCGTACGCGCCCTTCAATCAGGACTCTTGCGCGCGTACGCTTTCGTCATCGCGATCGGGGCCGGATGCTTTCTCGTCTACTACCTCGTGACGGGGCTGCCGCACCGATGATACCGCTGCTCATCATCCTTCTGCCGCTCGTCGTCGGCGTGCTGCTTTACCTGTTGCCGCGCGAAGACGTCGCGGTTTCGAAGATCGCCGGGGCCGTGGTCGCAGCCGCGACCGTTGGCTTGGCAATTGGTGGGCGAACCGAAGAATGGACGTGGCACTGGTTCGCGCATCCGTTCGTCGCGAACTTCCACTTTGGCGCGACGTTCCTCTCGCATTGGCTCGTCGTGCTTCTGACGCTCTGCACGTTCGGCGCGGTCGTCTCCACGAAAGTCGCACGCACGCGAAGCATGATTGCGTCGTTGCTCTTCCTCGAGGGAACGATGGCCGGCCTGTTCTTGACGCGCGATCTCCTCGTCTTCGCGCTCTTCTGGGACGCGATGCTGCTGCCGGTTTTCTTCGTCTTGCTCTCATGGGGACCGCACCCGTCCATTGCATGGCGATACTTCCTGTATAACTTCGCCGGCGGTCTCGTGCTGTTGCTCGCGGTCGCTGCGTTCGGCGCGCTCGTGGGCACGACGGACGTCATCGGCAATCCCGCATATCACGGCCTGACGAGCGGATGGGCTCCATGGATCCTCGCTGGCCTTGCCTTTGCGTTTCTCGTGAAGACGCCGGTATGGCCGTTTCACACGTGGATGCCGGCGACGTATGAAGGAACGCCTTCACCAATGGTTGCGGTCGTCAGCGGCGTGCAGTCGAAAGCGGGACTCTACGGATTCATCGCGATATCATTGGCCCTCTTTCCACAGTACTTTGCGCGCGAGGCACCGGTTTTCGCGGTCCTCGGCGTCGTCTCGCTTCTGTACGGCGCCTTCATAGCGCTCGTGCAGAGCGATATCAAGCTCGTCGTCGCGTACTCGTCGCTATCGCATCTCGGTCTCGTTCTTCTTGCCATCGCGTCGCTCAATCATCTGGCGATAGAGGGTGCGGTCGTCTACATCGTGGCGCACGGCCTCTTCAGCGCGCTGCTCTTCATCGTGCTGGGATACGTCGAAGAGCGCGAGGAGACGCGCTCCCTTGGAAAACTCGGTGGTTTGGGATGGAAGAATCCGCGATTGACCGGCGCGTTCTGCGTTGCAGCGTTGGCGGCGCTCGGACTTCCAGGTTTGGCGGGATTCGCCGGGGAGCTCGTCATTCTGATAGGCGTCTACGAGTCGGGCTACGTTTGGGCGGCGATTCTCGCACTCGTTGCGATCGTCACGGCGTCGGCATACTTTCTCCGTCTCTTGCAAGGCGCCACGCAAGGCCCCGAAGTTGCGGACCTCCCCGTGCGACCGGACTTGACGTGGATTGAAGGCCTCGCACTCGCGCCGCTGCTCTTCGCGCTCTTTTACTTCGGGGTTTACCCTCACGCGCTGCTCGCTTCGGGATGGCTGCACCCGTGAGCGTGAACGTCACTGCAGCCGATTGGGCCGCCGTCACGCCGATGTTCGTTCTCGGCTTGGCAGGTCTCGCGGTGCTCGTCGCCGACCTCATCGCGCGCGCGTACGTGCCGCGCTATGCTGCGATCGCTATCGGCATCGCCGGCATCGTAGGCGCCGGCGTTCTCTGCCTTCATCAATACGGCTCGCAGTACACCGCGTTTGGCTCCGGCTTCGTCGTCGACGACATCTCGGTGCTCTTCGAAGCGATCGTCCTGCTCGCAGCGCTCGGATCCATCGTGCTGTACGGAGCGCTCGGCGAAGCGCGACACGTTGCGGCTGCGGTTGCACTCATGCTCTGGAGCGCGAGCGGCGCGATGCTCATGGCAGGCGCCGGCAACTTGATGACGGTTTTCCTTGGGCTCGAGCTGCTCTCGCTCGCGCTCTATACGCTGTGCGGAATGGCGGACCGAGCCGGCGCGCGCGAGGCGGCGCTGAAGTACCTCATTTTGAGCTCGACGGCATCCGGACTGTTGCTCTACGGAATGGCGCTGCTTTTCGGCGCGACCGGGAGCGTGGCGCTCGCGTCGCTTGCGAACCCGACGCTTGCCGCACAGCCGCTCTACTGGATCGGGCTCGGTCTCTTTTTCATCGGCCTTACCTTCAAGTTGAGTCTCGTACCGTTCCACACGTGGGCGCCGGACGTTTTCCAGGGAGCGCCGCTTCCCGTGACGGCGTTCATGAGCGTCGCGACGAAGGGCGGCGTGCTCGCCGTGCTTGCGCGCATCGTGCTCACGTCGCTTCCTCCGCAGCACGCGAGCGCGTTGCTGCTTCCTGTGTGGATCGTCGCGGGCATTTCCATGATCGCTGGAAACGTCGGAATGCTCGCGCAGACCGATCTCAAGCGGCTCCTCGCGTACTCCGGAATCGCGCAGATTGGATACGTCGTCGCCGCGCTCGCAGGCGCAACGACCGCCGGTTTCGACGCAGCGGTATACTACTTTGCCGCGTACTCGTTCATGAATCTCGGCGCGTTCGCCGTGGCGGCGATGCTCTCGAGCGATCGTGAAGAGGGCGCGGTTCTCGCGAACTACGCGGGGCTTGGCTACCGGCGCCCATGGCTCGCGTTCGCGATGACGGTCTTTCTGCTCGCGATGGCGGGGCTTCCGCCGACGGCCGGATTTCTCGGGAAGATATTCTTGCTACGCAGTACCGTGCAGACCGGCTACGTCTGGCTAGGTGCGCTGCTCGTCGTCGGAACGGCGATCTCTCTCTACGCGTACGGCCGCGTGCTGCGCTTGATGTACGCGCGCGAGCCGCATCGCGCCTACGATCCGAAACCGTTCGCGCCGCTTGCCGCGGTCAGCGCAGCCGTCTGCGCGATCGTCGTGATCGTGCTCACGTTCTACCCCTTCGTGCCCTGACGTTGGGTGCGGCGCACAGCACGATTCCGACGACGAGAACAGCCGCGAACGGCACAGTGCCGGCGATGCGCGCGTCCGTGCGGACGAGCTCGACGACGCATACGGCGGACGCGGCATAGACGAGCCAAATAGCGGCGTGCAAGCGGAACGCTCGCCAATCGCCGCGCAGCGCCTTGAAGAGACCGGTGCCGATGCGTTCGACGGTTCCGCTCTGATACGTCGTCGACACCGTAGACTGCGGATGGAGACGCTCCGTGGCTGCCTGCTGCAGACCCATCGCACATGAGCCGAGCGCGATGAGCGCGAGCCGCAGCGCTCCCGTGAACGGGAAGGCGTACCACAGCACCGCGACCACTGCGAGGATGGCAATCTCCGCGACGAGCGCTCTGCTCGCGGCGCGCTCCGAGAGCGCGGCGCCGAAGAACGCGCCGAGGAAAAACGATGCGATCGCAACGATCGTCGCCACGACGTCTCCGGGCGGCTGACGCGCGACGCCGAGCGCGAAGAGGACGGTGTTTCCCGTCATGTTCGCGACGAAGACGTGCGCTCGCATGTATGCGGCAGCATCGAGCCAGCCCGCGGCGACCGCGAGCAGGATCAGGACGAGACTACTGCGGCGCGTTTACGTTTTCCGCGCGATCGCTTCGATTTCGACGCGTATGCCGAGCGGAAGCCCTTTGACCGCCACCGTCGAACGCGCGGGGCGCGTTTCGCCGAAGAACGTTGCGTAGACCGCGTTCATCTCCGCGAAGTCGTTCATGTCGGCGAGAAAGACGGTCGTCTTCACGACGTCCTTGAAATCGCAGCCTCCGGCGCGAAGGACCTCGCCGAGATTGCGCAGCGTACGTTCCGTCTCAGCGGCGACGGTATCGTTTTCGAGCTTGCCGGTCTTCGGATCCATCGCGCCCTGCCCGCTGCAGAAAAGCCACTCGCCGCTCTTTATCGCTTGGCTGTACGGCCCGATTGGAGTAGGCGCGTTCTCGGTAAACATTTGGCTGTTCATCGTGCGAGGCTTCTCCGCGGACGTCGGTAAATCTCCCCTATCGTGCGTCTCACGGACGACTTTATCCAAGATTTCGCTCGGGTCGAGCGCTGGATAAGCGAGTATTTCGCGCACCCGGATCGTTACGCCGTGCTACCGCGCGTCGTGCCGGGCGAGATCGAAGCCGCGCTTCCGGCGGAGGCACCCGAGCAGGGCGAATCGTTCGAGCGCATCTTTGCCGACTTCGAGCGCACGATCGTTCCCGGTCTCACGCACTGGAACCATCCACGATTCTTTGCGTACTTTGCAACGAGCGCCGCTCCCGTCGCGATTCTCGCGGAGGCACTCGCGGCAACGCTGGACGTGAAGGTCATGCTTTGGCGGACCTCTCCGGCGGCCGCAGAGCTCGAAAGCGTCGTCACGCGATGGCTCGGCACGCTCATTGGCGTGCCCGAAGGCTGGACCGGCATCATGTACGATACGGCGTCGATCGGCGGTTTCACCGCGCTGGCTGCAGCACGCGAAGCGCTAGGGCTCGGCATTCGCGAACACGGTGCGAGCGGCAGAGACGTACCGGTCTTGCGCATCTACGCGACCGAGCACACGCACTCGCACGTTGCGAAGGCCGCAATCGCCTTGGGAGTTGGAGTGGAGAACGTCGTCGCGGTTGCGTGCGACAACGCGTTTCGCATGCGCCCGGATGCGCTGCATCGAGCGATCGACGACGACGTAGCGCGCGGAATGCGCCCTCTCGCGATCGTCGCGACCGTCGGTACGACGTCGACGACGTCGATCGATCCAGTGGCGCAGATCGCAGAGATCGCGCAACGCCACAGCGTGTGGTTGCACGTCGACGCAGCCTACGCTGGCGTCGCCGCGATGGTCCCGGAGTTCCGGGGCATCCTCGATGGCGTCGAGATGGCGGACTCACTCGTCGTCAATCCGCACAAATGGCTCTTCGTCCCGATGGACTGCTCCGTGCTCTACGTACGCGACGAGTCGATGCTGCGGCGCGCCTTCAGCCTCGTACCCGAGTATCTAGCGACGCCGGAGCGCGGAGTGCGAAACTATATGGATTACGGGCTCCAGCTCGGCAGGCGCTTTCGAGCGCTCAAGCTCTGGTTCGTTCTGCGCCACTTCGGGGCCGAAGGAGTTCGCGAGCGCCTACGCGAGCACGTCGCGCTTGCAAACGAGTTTGCGTCGTGGGTCGACGCCGAGCGCGGCTGGGAAGTGCTCGCACCGCACCCGTTCTCCGTCGTCTGCTTTCGCTATAAACGCGACGGCATGACGGAAGAAGAGGCGGAGGCACTCAACGCACGCGTCTTGGAAAAAGTCAACGAGACGGGCGACGTCTTCATCTCGCACACGAAGCTCGACGGAAAGTACGCGCTCCGCCTCGCCATCGGAAACCTGCGCACGCAGCGCAGCGACGTCGAGACAGCATGGCAAGCGATCAAAGCCGCACTCGCAGCGCTTAACGGCGAATGGCGATACCCATGACTTCGTAGCGAGCGCCGAAGAGCAGATTCGCAGCGCCGATGAACGCGCGCGCGGGAAAATGCCCGTGAAAGTACGTTTTGTAGACGTTGTTGAAGGCGTCGTAGTTCGCCAGATTCGTGCAGAAGACTTGAATCGAGACGACGTCGTCCATCGTCATGTGCGCCTGCCTCACGACGTGCTCGATGCGATTCATGACGAGTCTTGCTTCCTGCGTGGCCGATACCGGTCCCCGCGTATCCGGGTCGACACCGGTGGTGCCGGCGATATAGAGCGTATTGCCGACCAGGACGCCGCTGCTGAATGGTAAGTGATGCTGTGCGGCAAGCGGCGAGTTAAGGTACGTGCGAGAGAGCTCGCCAGCCGACAGCGGCGCGGTAGCGAAGAGCACGAGGATTGCGAAAGAGAGAAGTCTCACGAGAACCTCCATAGCGCGGTGAATGTGGATTACGTCAGTAGAGCTTCAGATACGCGTCACGTTCCCAGGGATGAACGGCGCGGCGATAGCGTTCGTACTCGGCGAGCTTCGCGTCGCGCAACGCGTGGTAGAGATGGTCCCCGAGCGTTGCGCGCACGACCGGATCTGCGTCGAGCTCCGCAATTGCCTGTCGAAGCGACTTCGGCAGTGTGCCGACGCCGCGCTCGCGCTCGTCGCGCTCCGTAAGCTCGTACGTCGACCCTTCCCACGCGTCTCCGGGCAGACGCTCGCGTTCGATGCCGTCGTTTGCGGCACCGAGCAAGACCGCAAGTGCGAGATACGGATTGCATGCCGGATCGGGGCTGCGGACTTCGATGCGTGGTGCCTCGTGCGCCGGAGGAACGCGCACGAGAGCGTTCGCGCTTCGACGCGACCACAGGGGGTAGACCGGCGCGTCCCATGCTGCGACGAGCCGTTTGTACGAGTTTACCGTCGGATTGCAGATCGCGGTCGTTGCTGGAGCGTGCGCGAGCAGCCCACCTACTGCGTAGAGCAGCGTCTCTTCGTCGGTACCGCGGGCGAGGCGAAAGTCGACGTGCAAACCGCTGCCCGCTCGGTCTTCGAGCGGTTTCGGCATGAACGTTGCTTCGAGGCCGAACGCCGGCGCGACGTGCTTTGCGATGCTGCGAAGGGTCAGCGCGTGGTCGGCTGCGCGCAGTGGCGTGTCGTGCGCGACGTCGATCTCGTGCTGCCCGGCACCATGCTCGTGATGCGCCGACGCGACGCGGATGTCCATGCCCGCAAGCGCAGCGACGATAGCATTGCGCGCCTCTTCGCCTCTGTCGTTTGCCGAGAAGTCGAAATAGGAGCCTACGTCGTTCGTTTGCAGCGCACCGTCGCTCGCGCGATCGAAGAGGTAGAACTCTATCTCGAGACCGACGGTCGCACCCGCGAGCGAGCGCGAGTCTTCAATAGCGCGCCGAAGCGTCGTGCGCGGGCAGCCCTCGAACGGCGATCCGTCGGGCATCGCGATATCGCAGATGAGGCGCGCCTCCAAACCGTCAGGCGCAGGCCACGGATACACGGCGAACGTCTCCGGATCCGGACGAAGCACCATGTCGAGCTCCTCGCCGCGCACGAATCCGTCGATTGAACCTCCGTCGAACGTAACACGTCCCTCAAGCGCGTTTTCGAGCTCGCTGACCGGGATGGAAACGGTTTTGCTAACACCGAGAATATCGGCAAAGACGAGGCGGACGAAACGGACGCCTCGCTCCTTTGCGAGTTTGAGGACGTCGCGCTTTCCGGCGCTCTTGGATTCAGGAGTGGAGTGCATCAATAGCCATTGCAAGACGAAGAGTGAGTTGGTCGTGCGGAGCGGCGAGGTCGCAGCGGCAGATCTCCGCAACCTGACGCAGTCGATAGAACACGGTATGGCGGTGCACGTTCAGCTCGGCCGCTGCCGTCTTCACGTTTTGACCGTCCGCGAAATAGACTCGCAGCGTCCGTTCCAGCTCGGTCTGGTGTTTCGCGTCGTATTCGCGGAGCGGCGTGAGAACTCTCGAGCCGAACGCGCGCAGTTCATCCGCCGACACGCCATCGTGCAAGAGTGCGTACGCGCCCAGCTCGTCGTACGCGTGCACGCGGCCAGGACCGAAGATGCGTCGTCCGATGGCGAGCGCGAGCCGCGCGCGCCGAAGCTGTAATGGCGCAGCAACCGATGGCGCTGCATTTCCGACTCCTCCGCTGACACGCAGGGAGAGCTTGCGTTTTGCGATCGTCTTCGGAAGAAGCGATGCCGCCGTGCGCGCGTTGCTGGCGTCGATCTCTCGGGTTGCGGGGACGAGCAGCTCGACGCCGGAGATCGTCTCGAGCGCTCCGATCTCGGCTTCGGACGTTGCGAAGACGTCGAGTGCAAGCCGTCGGAGCTCGGACGGATCGTGCGCCTCCGCCCCGTCCTCCAACTCGAGCGCGATCGCGAGATAGCTCGGGGCTAATCGCACGCCGGCCGCAGCCGCCGCTTCGCGGACACTCGCTTCGTCGGCATACTCCCCCGCGCCGAGGTGGCGCCAGAAGGCACGCGACCCCGCGGCGCCGTTGTGGGCGCGCTCTGCAGCCATGGCCGCGGCAAAACGCAACGCCTCCGGATCGCCTTGCGCGATGGCAGAGGCGAGCGCATCAACGAAATTCGCGATCTCCTTGGGAGTCACCGCGCTCTTTTCGGCGAATGCGGGGGTCAATCTTGGAATTCGCCGCAACACGCGAGGTCATGGCCTCGCTCTACGCGCAGACCCCGATCGCGACGTTGCTCTGCGAACCGCGCGAGCTACGCATCGCCTTCGCAAATCCAGCGGCGGAAGCGCTCCTGGCCTGCACGGCACCCGAGCTGTCGCGTACGGCGTGGCCGGCGCTCGTCAGCGACGCGTCAAAGATGGAAGAGAGCCTTCGCGCGGCGCTTTCGGGAAATCGCAGCACGATCGAGCTGCAGATATGGAATCGCGAAGGCGCGACGGTCGAAGCTGCATGCGACGTATTCCCCGCCCGCGCGGGCAACGACGTCGTCGGCGTCTTCGTGCACATCCGGGGACGTGCGCACGCATTGAGCGACCCGCTTACGGGCTTGCCGGGCCGGATCGTTCTCGAAGACCGCGTCGAGCAGGCGCTCGTGACGGCGCGGCGCTATCGTTATCGCTTCGCAATCATCATCGCGGACATCGACGGGTTTCGCGAGCTCGCCGAGCGCTACGGCGTCGGCGCCGGCGACTGGGTGGTTCGCGTCGTCGCGCAGCGCGTCCGGCAAGTCTTGCGCCGCAGCGACACGGTCGTCCGTTCGGACACGGACCGCTTCGTCGTTCTGCAGCCGCTCGTCGAAAGCGTGGAAGATGCCGTCGACGTCGCGCACAAGATCGTCTTCGCGATGCACGCCCCGATTACGATCGACGCGCACGCGCTCGACGTGCGGCTCAGCCTCGGGATCGCGATGTTTCCGACCGACGGCGAGACGCGAGCGGACTTGACGGCCGCTGCCAACGCGGCGCTTCGCGACGCGAAGAGAAACGCGCGCGGCCTCTTCCGCGTCGCTACGAACTCAGCGATGGCACCAGCAACGTAACGATCGAGACGAGCGTCAAAGCGCTCACGATGATAACGGTCGCCCACGCGATGACGTTGGACGAAAGCGAGTTCGTGAACGTGCCCATCAATCGCTTGTCGTTCACGAGCAGAAGCATTAGGAAGAGAACGACGGGAAGAAGCGCACCGTTTGCGACCTGCGAGTAAAAGAGAATTCCCAGGAGAGGAGCTCCCGGAATCATGACGACGCCCGCACCGATGGTGATGAAGGCGAGATAGAGCGAATAGAACGTCTTCGCTTGACCGAAGCGCAGCTCGACTCCGCGCTCGAACCCGAACGCCTCGCACACGTAGTACGCTGTGGAAAGCGGCAGAATCGACGCAGTGAACATCGCTGCGTTGAGCAAGCCGACGGCGAAGAGCAGTGACGCAAAGCGCCCCGCGAGAGGCTGTAGCGCTATCGCGACGTCGCTCGGCGCGGTAACGGTAAAGGGATGATGCGGATGTGCCTGGTTGAAGACGAAGATCGTTGCGCCGCTCGCCAAGATGATGAAGAAGGCGACGAGATCGCACGAGATCGAGCCGATCGCCACGTCCCACTGCGTGTAGCGGTAATCGTCGGGAGCGACGTTCTTCTCGACGGCGGCGGCTTGAATGTAGAACTGCTGCCATGGTGCAATGGTCGTGCCGATGACACCGACGATCATGAGAAAGTACGCCTTCGACGGCGTCACGTGGGGAAGGAAGGTTCCGCGTAAAACGTCGTGCCAGTTCGGATGAACCATGATGCCGCTGACGATGTATGCGATGTAGACGAAGCAGAAAGCGAAGAAGATCCGCTCGACGATCTTACGACTGTTGCTCGTCACGGTGACGAAGACGAGAATCCCGACCAGCGGTACGAGCCACAACGGCGTGACGAATCGCGTGTATCCGTGGAAGATCATCGCCGAAGACGAGACGCCGACGAACTCGGTCGCTACGTTCCCGAGATCTCCCAGCACGAAGAGGACGAGAACCCAGAACGTGACTTTGACGCCGAAGTTCTCCCGGATGAGATCGGCAAGTCCCTTTCCCGTGACGATGCCCATGCGTGCGCCCATCTCTTGCGCCACGTAAAGGATGACGGTAACTGGGATAAGGAGCCAGAGCAACGAGTACCCGAACTGCACGCCGGCGAGCGAGTACGTTCCGATGCCGCCTACGTCGTTGTCGGCGTTTGCCGTGATGATGCCCGGGCCGACGATCGACGCGAACATCAGCAGTTGGCGGAGCCGGGCTCTGCGAGACATCAGTCGGATTCAGCCGCGGCAGCGTGGGCTTTGTGGTGCCGCGTGAAGCGGGGTAGGTGTCGCGCGACGTCCGGGGACATGATCGCGTCGATCGCGTCGTCGACCGTTACGATGCCGAGAAGGCGTCCGGACTCGTGCACGACGGGAACGGCAAGCAAGTCGTACTTCGCGATCGTCGCCGCAACCTCGACTGCCGGCGTCTCCGGCAGGACCGAGACGATGTCTGTCTCCATCACGCTCTCGACGAAGGCACTCGGCGGCGCAAGCAGCAGCGCACGCAGCGAGAGGACTCCGAGCAGCGCATCGCGGCGGTCGACGACGTAAAGGTAGTAAATGAACTCTGAACCGGGGCCGATCTCGCGTATCTTTTTGATCGTCGCTTCGGTCGTACGATGCGGATAGATCCACACGAACGCGGTCGTCATCAAACCGCCCGCAGTGTCGTCGGGATACTTTGCGAGCTCGCGCAGCTCGTGTGCCGTGAACGTGTTCATCTCGCCGAGAAGCTTCGAGCGCTCTTCTTCGGGTAGGTCGCCGAGCAAATCGGCGGCATCATCCGCATCCATCTCTTCGATGATGTCCGCGGCGCGCTGCGTTCCGATGTCTTCGATGAGCGACTTTTGCACGTCTCGATCGAGATGCTCGAAGGCATCGGCCGCGGTTTCGTCGTCGAGCTGCTTGACAATCGTAAGAGCCTCGCGCTTCGAAAGTTCGCCGATGATCTCCGCAAGCTCCGAAGGATGAATGCGAGAAAGCTTGCTCTCTTTTATCGAGAGTTGAACCTGAGCTGGATTCTTTTCGGTAATAGGCGCGACGGAGCTCCACGGAATGAGCGCTCGCGGAGCGCCTCGATACATCGCGGGCGTCAACCGTTTTCCGATCGCGCGAATCCCGAGGCGTCGCAGCAGTCCGCTAACGCCAATGTCGGCTGCGACGACGCGCAGCCGGCCGGCCGTGCTGGCGATCTCGATGTCGTTGATACGCACGACCTTACGACCGTCGACGTCGACGATCTGCTTGTCGAGGAGATCGGCAACGAGATAGAGCGTCTCATCGTCCGGAGGAGCCGGTTCTTTCGGCGTCATCGAGAGGGCAACCGTGCCGCGATGGTCGATGTCGGCGACGCAGTCGATCGGCACGAGACGCTTTCCCTGTGCGGTCTTGACGATGATTCCGTCGATATGTGGGAACGTCGCGTCGGCTTTGTTCACGACGAAGTCGGCGACCCTCCCGATTGGAAGATCGTCCACCGTCGCTTTTCGTCCGACGAGTTCCGAGATGAACCCCTCGGTAAACGTCACGTTCTCACCTCCTCCTCGCCGGCGCCGGGTTGCGAAGGGAGAAGTGTGCGTCCCGAAGGCTGCTACCTCAATCGCGTCCGCAGCTTTGGCACCACGCATCGTAGAGCTGTGCTCAGCCGCATTAGGCGCCGCCTTGTTTTCGGCGGAGCCTGGTATACCCGATTGGCGTCTCTCGACGTTTCCGGGCAGCGGCCTATGTATTGCGTGGACGCCTCACCTAGCGAGGTATCCAATTACAGTATAGTCAGCAAGGTCAACCCCGGGGCTGGCCCATTGCGCGCCGAACGCATCGCAGCGATGAGGACGGCGTTCTACGAAGATCGCGGTGCCGGCTCGTTCGAAGCGACGGATGCGACTGGCAGCCCTTGGGATCGGCGCTTTCAGCACGGCGGACCGGTTGCAGCGCTGCTCGCCGCAAGCGTCGAGCGGGAGCATTCCAGGCCGGGCATGCGAATCGCGCAAGCGACGTTCGACTTTCTCGGACCAATGCCGCGCGGAGGCATCGTCGTGCGCACCGACGTTCTTCGGACGGGCAGAAAAGTCGAGCTCTTGCAAGCGACGATGGAGGAGCGAGACGGACGTCCCTTCGCGGTTGCGCGCATCTGGCGCATTCGCGAGCTTGCGTCCGAAGAGCGCGCGTCGACGCCACCCGAGCCAGATCTCAGTCAGACACGATTGCAAGACGTTCTTCCAGGCCTTGAAGACTGGGGCTACGCGCATTCGATCGAGTGGCGGTTCGTCGCCGGCGGATTCGAGTTCGTTGGTCCAGCCGACGTGTGGACGCGCGCGCGAATTCCGCTCGTCGAAGGGAGAGTGCTCGATCCGATCTCTCGTGCGCTGCTCGTCGCGGATTCGGCAAACGGAGTGAGTACCGAACGTCCTTTCTCGGAGTTCGTCTACGTACCGCCCGCGCTAACGGTGACGATGTTGCGTTATCCCTCCGGTGAGTGGATTCGTTTGGAGGCGCGAAGCGAGTACGGGCCCGGAGGAATCGGCGCTTCGTCGTTCGCGCTCTCCGATACGCTCGGGCTTTTCGCACGCGGAGCGCAACCGTTGCTCGTCGAGCGCCGCACAACGTAACATACTTCTGGTAGGTCGTACTCTCGCTTGAAGAGAAAGAACGGCGAGCTACCGCTTAAAGGAGGGTTTATGCTTCGTGCTTGGTCGTCTTTGATAGTCGTCGC
>JASHPC010000021.1 GCA_030038335.1 Vulcanimicrobiota bacterium | reverse complement strand
GCCTGTATCCGCTGACGAAGACGGTTCCTAAACCGCTCGTGCCCGTGCTCGGCGAGCCGAACGTCGCGCACGTCTTGCGGTATCTTCTTGGTTTCGGCATCACCGAGGTGGCGACGAACGTCTTTTATTTCGCGGATGCGATTCGCGCCGCGCTCGGCAACGGTTCGCAATACGGGGCGCGGCTTACGTATCTCGACGAACCGCAGCTTAGCGGAAGCGCCGGCGCCGTGAAGCTCATGGAAGCGTTCTTCGCAGATTCGGATCCTTTCGTCGTCGTCGGATGCGACGATCTCACGAATCTCGATCTCGGCGAGCTCGTGGCGTTTCATCGCGAGCGTGACGCGATTGCGACGATCGGTCTCGTCGAGTGCGAGGACGTGCGCGAGTACGGCGTCGTCGTCATCGACGACAGAGGAAAGATCGTCGGGTTTCAAGAGAAGCCGGCGCCCGGCGAGGAGCGCAGCCGGTTCGTCAACACCGGTATCTATGTTTTTTCGCGAGCGATCTTCGATCATATTCCCGCTGGCGTCGTCTACGATTTCGGCAAGCACGTCTTTCCAAAGCTTCAGGAGGGCGGCGCGGCGTTCTACGGGCTCCTGGGTCGAGGCGCGTACTGGTGCGACATCGGGACGCCGTCGGAGTATCGTCGGGTCACGCGCGACTTGCTCACGGGAAGGTTCTCGCTTCCGGACGTCCGCGTGAACGGCGACGTGTGGCACGGAAAAGGAGCGAGCATTGCGCCGGATGCGAAAGTCGTTGGGCCGAGCGTCATTGGTGACGGCGTGAGAATTGCCGCGCGTGCGCGCGTCGAGCGCAGCATTCTCTGGCAGCGAGCCGTCGTCGAAGAGGGCGCGCTCGTTCGCGACAGCATCGTCGGCGCGAATTATCGTGTTGCGGCGGGCGCGAGCTTAGAGAACGCGATCGTTGCAAACGAGGGTACGGGTTAGTTCGCCCCTCGCCCCTCGACTTCGGCGCTGCGCGCCTACGCTCGGGATGACAACGTGCGCTACGCTCGGGATGACACCTGTTGTTAGACGTAGTTTGCGAGCGTTAGATCGACGTTGCGTTCCGCGCCGGCCGAGCGTATGCGGAGATGCAAAGTCGTGCCCGGCGCGCCGCGGAAGAGCGCACGAAGCTGCGCCAGCGTGTACGCAGAGGCGGGCTTTCCATCTACCGCAAGAAGCGTGTCGCCTTTCTTGATTCCGGCATTCCCAGCGGGCGTTCCGGCGAGTGCGTCGAGCACCGTCGCTCCACCGTTGTAGTCGATAAGGAACAGGCCGGAGCGATCGTACGTGAACGCCGTTCCGTAGCGCGCGTTCGGAGTAAGCCAGATGCGCTCGTGCGCATAATCGAGCGTCAGCGTAAAGCGATTCCATACGCCGCCGCCGAGATTCGCGTCGCTGAACGGGTCGGCCGTCGCCCCTTGCGTCTGCGTTGCGAAGTCAGTGACGACGCCGCGGAGATTGAATGGGCCGACACGTACGCTCCGGATTCTTCCAAGGCGTCCGTAGCTGGGCCCACCGACGCCGAAGCCCGTGACGGCAATTGAGGATTTCTCGTGCGTTTCGAGCGTTGGATGTGAAGCAAGGAATGGCGACGACAGGTAGAGTTGTCCGCGGTTTCCGGTGTCGAGAAGGGTGCGGGCGCGTACGCCGTCGACGGTGACGAGCAGCGTCGGAATCGTACCGTCGAAGAAGAACGGCACCGACGTTCCGGAGGCGCGCGCGTGAAGCGAGAGCGTCATACGGGCATGCGCATAGTCGATCGTCGTGAGAAAGCGTTCGGGAATCGCCGGACCCATCATCCCGTCGATACGCAGCCCTTCGGCAACGCCGAAGCCGCGCTGTATGGGAAGCACGATGAAGTCTTGACTTCGAATCGAAGCGTTTCCGATGCGTACGCTATGGACGCGCGCGAACTGCGCACCCTCGGTCGTGTTTCCGACGCCGGTCAGGTTCAATCCGCCCGCGCTGCGTGCGTGCAATGCCGCCGCGACGCCCGGCGTAATGGTGTTCGTTCCGCCAGTATCGAAGATGAACGTGTATGGTCCCTTGCCGTCGAGCATCACGTGGAAGAAGATATGGTTGTTGATGACCTCGATCGGAACCGTCGTCTTCGACCCGTTCGCTATCGAGAAGTCGTGCGCGCTCGAGCGCGGAACGCGTAGCAGCGCGGCAATGCCGGGTGCGTTGACGCTATAACGCGTCACGACGAGCGACGAGTTGTTGCCCTGTGAGTTCGTCGTCACGACATGGAAGGGAAGCGTGATGCCGTCGACGCGGCGGTAGTCGGAGAACGTCGTCGTCGACGTTACGAGCCCGATTGGTTCGACCAGCTTTGCGAGGAGATGCGTACGCGTGTCGATCCAGAGCGCGATCGTCGAGCCGGCCGGCGGCGTAAGCGAGACGACGTCGTATGCGGTGCCGTCTTGCTCCTTTCTTCCGGCATAGCGAGCCGACGCGCCGCCGAACGCGGGTCGGAAGTATGAAAACGACGCGGTGTAAGCTTGGTCGACGCTCTGCAGCCGCGTCGATTCGCCACCGTCGACCAGCATGATGCCCGAGCGATCCTTCGACCACGAAACGTGCCCGTCGTAGCCAGAGCTTCCGGTGAGGAAGTCGTTTCCTCCGGTGAACTCCACGAACGGCCCTCGCATGTCGTCCCACTCCGTGTACGGAGCGGTGAGGCCGACCTCCGTGAGTATGCCGGTCGTTCTCACGTTGCGTACCGACGTCAGCGGGCGGGAAAACGTTGCTGTGCGCGCCTGCGCGAGGACGGATGCGGCGGGAGGGACGGCGCTGCGAGCGGCGAGCGGCATAGATGCGACAAGCGTCGCCGCGAACGCGATGCGAAGAATCATGACTCGAGTACGGTGCTACGCGCGCGTTGTTTCGCCTCTTGCGGTTGCGGTAGACGGCGGGAAAGGGTTGCGTGTGGTCGCGCGTGCTCGACGTGCTCTTCCCTCCTCAGTGTGCCGCGTGCGGGCAAGTGGGGAGCGGATTCTGCGACGCGTGCGCTGCGCGTGCCGCTGAGACGACCGAAACGCGCGACGGAGTCATCGTCAAGGCGCTTGGCCGGTACGAAGGGGCGCTTCGGTCGGCTGTGCTCGCAGTGAAGGACGGTCGCCGCGACGTTGCGCTCGCGCTGGGCCGGCTCCTCGGAGCCCGCGTCGACACGGTCGCAGTCCTCGTTCCCGTTCCAACGACCACGGCGCGAGTACGCGTGCGTGGCGTCGACGGCGTTGCGGAGATCGCGCGCGCGGCTGCTTTGACGAGCGGCGCAGTCGTTTGCGAGGCGCTCGCGCACGCGAGAGGAGGAGCTCAGCGCGGACGTTCCCGGGACGCGCGGCTCTCGGCGCGGGGCCGGTTCGAGAGCAGACGTGACTTTCACGGCGAGCGGCTCACGCTCGTCGACGACGTCTGCACGACCGGTTCAACGCTCGTGGACTGCGCCGCGGCGCTGCGCGCGTCGGGAGCGATCGTCGCTGGGGCGGTGGTCGTCGCGATCGCGCCGAATCAGCATGGCCCGTGATTTCACGTCTCGACCGGCTCTTCTTGGAGCGCGCATACGAACTCGCTCGCCGCGGGACAGGCAACACGTCGCCGAATCCGCCGGTCGGCGCGGTCGTCGTACGCGATGGCTGCGTGCTCGGCGAAGGTTATCACCATCGCGCTGGCCTCGCGCATGCGGAAGTCAACGCGCTTGCGCAAGCCGGAGACGCGCGCGGCGCGACGCTCTACGTCACACTCGAGCCGTGCACGCTCCTCGGCCGCACGCCGGCGTGCGTGCAAGCCGTGCTCGACGCGGGCGTCGCGCGCGTCGTCGTTGGAACCATCGATCCGACGCGCAACGGCGGCGGCGCTGCGCTGCTGCGCGCGCGCGGTCTCGACGTGGAAATTTCGAGCGACGAAACGGCCTCGGCGATCGTCGAAACGTTCGCGCGCTCGATGGGGAGCGATCGCGCTTACGTCGCGCTGAAGATGGCGATGTCGCTCGACGGGTACGTGACGTCGCGTCCCGGCGTCGCGCAGTGGCTCACGTGCGAAGAAGAGCGGCTCTTCGTTCGCGGGTTGCGCGTCGCGTTGGACGCGGTGATGGTGGGGGCCGGAACCGTTCGCGTCGACGATCCGCAGCTGACGGTTCGCCCGCCGTCGACGCGGCTTCGCGAGTACGTGCGCGTCATTGCATGCGAACGCGATGCCGTGCCTCCCGACCGGCGCATCTTTGCAGACGTCGCCGGCTACGCACGCACGATCGTCCTGGCGCCGGCCGGTACGCGCGACCGGTTCGCCCAGCTCGAAGACGTCGCGGAGATACTCTACGTCGGCGGCGCCGAGAGCATCGAGTTGGATCTTGCAGCGGCGTTGCGGGCGCTGCGTTCGCACGGCATCTTCAGCGTTCTTTGCGAAGGTGGCCCGACGCTGGCGGCTCGTCTCATCGCGCAGGGACTCGTCGATCGACTCTACTGGGTGATCGCGCCGGTGATTCTCCGGAGCGACGCGGCCGTTCCAGTGCTCGCGAGCGGAGCATTCGGCGGCATGCGGCGCGCGTTGCGCTTCGATCGTTTCGAACGTCTCGGAAGCGACGCGTTGCTCTCAGGGAGCTTTGCAGATGTTTAGCGGCATCGTCGGCTATCGGGGTACGATCGTGACGCTGCAGCGCGACCGCGGCGGGGCGTCGCTCCGCATCGCCTGTGAGGGCACGCTTGCCGAGGAACCAGAGGCGAAAGACTCGATCGCGATCGATGGCGTGTGCCTGACGGCGGCGCGCGTGGAGAACGAAAATATCGATTTCGACGTCGTGCCCGAGACGCTCGCGCGCACGACGCTCGGCGATCGCGCGCCCGGTGACGTCGTCAACGTCGAGTATGCGATGCGGATGGGCGACAGGATCGGCGGCCACTTCGTCTACGGGCACGTCGACACGACGGCTCGCGTGCTTTCCGTTGAAGAAGAGGGACAGGGAAAGCGCGTGCGCTTCGAGCGTCCGCCGCGCCTCGCGTTTGCAACCGTTGAGAAAGGATTCGTTGCCGTCGACGGCATCAGCTTGACGGTCGCTGCGACAGGAAGCGATTGGTTCGAAATCGCGCTGATCCCGGAGACGCTCGCGCGAACGACGCTCGAGCTTCGCAAAGCCGGTGATCGCTGCAACATCGAGATCGATCCGCTGGCGAGATACGCGCGCGCGGAGAGCGAGTGACGCGCGTCGCCGTGCTCGTCGAGCCCCGTAGAATCGAGCTGCGGGACGAACCCGGGTGCGAACCTGCAGAGGGGGCGATTGTCGTACGCGTCCGCGCGGCCCTTACGGACGGAACCGATTTGAAGACGTATAGGCGCGGCCATCCAAAGATGCCGATGCCGACGCGCTTCGGCCATGAGTTCTCCGGCGACGTCGCGGCGGTCGGCGCAGGGGTCACGGAGTATCGCGCTGGTGACGCGGTCATGTGCGTGCACACGGCGCCGTGCGGCACGTGCTCTTGGTGCCGCAACGGTGAAGAAGAGCTTTGCGAGCAGCTCGTCTCGACGATGCTTCTCGGAGCATACGCAGACACGATCGAAGTTCCTCAGCGCGTCGTCGAGAAGAACTGCTTTCACAAGCCACCGGACCTCTCGTATCGGGAAGCGGCGTTCTTGGAGCCGCTCGCGTGCGTCGTGCACTCCGTCGAACGACTGCAACCAACGGGCTTTGCTGCCGTCATCGGAGACGGTGCGTTCGGCATACTGCACGGTCTCGTCTTGCGCGAGCATGGCATAGCGACAACTTTGATCGGCCGTCGCGCGGAGCGCTTAGAGATCGCGCGCGGATACGGCCTAGAGACGGTCGACGGGAGTGCGCTCGACGCGCGAGCAGCGCTGGTGGAGCGCACGGGCGGACGCGGCGCTGACGCTGTCGTCGAGTGCACCGGCACGCAGGAGGCGTGGGAGTGGGCGCCCTCGCTTGCGCGTCGAGGAGGCACCGTATCTTTTTTCGGCGGCCTCGCAGCGGGGACGTCCGTGTCGTTCGATGCCGCACGCTTGCACTACGACGAGGTGACGCTCGTCGCCCCGTTCCACTTTAGACCGAAAGACGTGCGCGCTGCGCTTGA
>JASHPC010000241.1 GCA_030038335.1 Vulcanimicrobiota bacterium | reverse complement strand
TTCGAAGTCAACTCGTGAACCCGGTCGCGCAGGCGCGAAATCTTTGCGCGGTCGCCCACGTCCGATAGCGCTTCGTTGATGATGCGCGCGACTTCCCGGCACTCGTCGACGTCGAAGCCGCGGGACGTGATCGCGGGCGTTCCCAAACGGATGCCACTCGCTACCATCGGTTTCTGTTGGTCGAACGGAATCGCGTTCTTGTTGACGGTGATGCCGATCTCGTCGAGGTATGCCTCAACGGCCTTGCCGGTCAGGTCCTTCACGGATACGTCGACGAGCATCAGATGCGTGTCCGTGCCGCCGCCGACGAGACGCAGGCCCGCGCGCACGAACTCTTGCGCCATCGCTTTCGCATTGTCGAGAACCTGCTGCTGGTAGCGTTTGAAATCCGGCTGCAGCGCTTCACCGAACGCCACCGCCTTTGCGGCGATGCCGTGCATGAGCGGCCCGCCTTGGATGCCCGGGAAGACGCTCTTGTCGATCGGCTGCGCCCACTTCTCTTTGCAAAGTATGATGCCGCCACGAGGCCCACGCAGCGTCTTGTGCGTCGTCGACGTGACGAAATCGGCGAGCGCCACGGGCGACGGATGCAGTCCGACGGCGACGAGACCGGCAATGTGCGCCATGTCGACGAGAAGCGTCGCGCCGATCTCGTCGGCGATTTCGCGAAACGGCGCGAAGTCGAGCGTGCGCGGATATGCGCTCGCTCCTGCGATAATCATCTTCGGTTTGTGCTCGCGCGCGAGCGAACGCATTTCGTCGAAGTTCACGAGCTCGGTATCCTTGCGAACGCCGTACGCGAGCGCGTTGTACAACTTTCCGGAGAAGCTGACCTTCGTTCCATGCGTTAGGTGGCCGCCGTGTGCGAGTGACATGCCGAGCACCGAGTCGCCGGGCTGGAGATGCGCCATGAAGACGGCCATGTTCGCTTGTGCGCCTGCGTGCGGTTGCACGTTCGCGTGGTCGGCGCCGAAGATACGTTTGAGCCGGTCGATCGCGAGCGTCTCTGCAATGTCGACGAACTCGCATCCGCCGTAGTATCGCTTGCCGGGATATCCTTCAGCGTACTTGTTCGTCATCACGCATGCCATCGCTTCACGGACGGCACGGCTCGCGTAGTTCTCAGACGCGATGAGCTCTAGGTTGTCACGCTGCCGTCGCTCTTCGCCGGCGATGGCCGCGTAGACGTCCGGATCCTGGGTCTCGATGCGCGTGCGCGACAGAATATCCATGTTAGAGCAAGTCCTTCGGCGTCTGCGCATCCGTAACCGCCCCCGTCTCGAGTGCCTTGAGCGTTCGGCTGCGCTGGTCGTCGCCGAACTCGAAAAGTTGCTCGATGCGGTGCGCGTGACGTCCACCGTCAAAGCCCGTTTTCAGAAAGACGTTGACGCAGCGTTCGAGCATCTCCCACCCGCTGAGACGCTCCGAAAGCGCGAGGACGTTCGCATCGTTATGACGCCGAGCAAGCTCGGCGGAGAGCGGCTCGGTCACGGGAGCGCATCGTACGCCGGGCACCTTGTTCGCAGCCATTGCAATACCCAAACTCGATCCGCACACGACGATGCCGCGCTCGGCTTGACCGCTCGCGACGGCTTCGCCGACGGCGTAGCCATACTGTGGATAGTCGACCGGCGTCGCGTCGTGCGTGCCGTAATCGAGCACTTCGTGTCCAGCGTCGCGCAGCATTTGCACGATACGGTCTTTGTCCGCATATCCGGCATGATCGGCACCAAGTGCAATCTTCATGGCAAAGGGCTCTCCCCAACACGGTCGAAAGTCGAAAACGAATGAGGCTGGCGTGTGCGAGCGGTGCGTTCGACCGCGCTTTTGTGCGCGGCGACGTAACACAACTCGAGTTCATCGACGCGTGCGCTCGCGACCTCGCCTGCGACGGCGTCGTCCTCGACGTGCGCCACTTTCCGCGCGTTGACGACGACTACCTCGCGCAGTTGAAGAAGATGACCACCGACCTAGGTCTGACGATCGCGGCATACGTCGACGACACGTTCTTTCTCGCAAACGCCGACGGCATGGCTGCTGCAGTCGGGCGTGCGTTACTGCTCGGCGCTCCGCTGATTTCGGCACCCCTTGCACCCGAGTCATCTTGCCCGTGGGGAGCACAGCTCGCACGGGTCAACTGCGCGACGATGCTCGCGAAGACTGCGAACCTCACGCTCGCCGTGCGCAACGCGCCGAAGAGTTTCGCAGCGACCGGACACGATTGCAAGCGGCTTCTGAAAGAGGGCGATTCCGCATGGCTTCGTCTCGGCTTGGAGCCGACAACGTTCGACGCCGCAACCGATGCATCGCAGCTTGTCGATTCGACCGTGCTGCTTTGGTGCGATTCATCGCAGCCGCCGATCGGCGATCGCGTCGAAGAATTCTCTCATTTTCGCGGATTTCTCGTGCTCGATCAGCCTGATGGAACCGCGCTGCTTGCGAGCATGCGCACCGCTTTGGAAGAACGTCGTCGACGCTATGGTTCGTGATTGCCTGCTCGACCGCACCCGCGTCTGCCGTACGTCGCCTTGCGAACCTGCTCTCGCAGGTGGGTGCGGCCCGGGCGCCGGCGCGATGAACGGGTTCTCGCGCAGTCGTATCCGGAGCTGATGCTCCCTATGGTCACAATGTAGGTTCGGCCACGCGCACGGTGCGCGCTAGGCGCAGTCGAGCGTCTTGAGCGTACCACCTTCGTCAAGACTTGACAGGCGTGCCAAGCCCCGTCGCGAAGCCGTCGCCATGATGCCGTTCCGGCGCATTGCCTGCGTTGCTATCGGCGCAGCCTTGTGCTTTGCGTTCGGGTCGTGCACGAAAACGTCGACGCGCGTCGCGGGCGGCAGAAATCCGTGGACGATTCCCGGCGTCTTGCGCATAGGCGACAAAGAGGAGCCGGACAGCTTGAATCTCATGTTCGGCCACACGCTCGCCACGGACGAAATCGACTGCCTTCTCTTCTCGTTCATTCTGCGCACCGACGACAACGGAAATCTCATCCCAGATCTCGCGACCGAAGTACCGACGCTGGCAAACGGTGGCATCAGCAAAGATCAAAAGACGATCACGGTTCACTTGCGGCACGGCGTGCGCTGGTCCGATGGCGCTCCGCTGACCGCTGCCGATTGGCTCTTCACGTATCACGCCGTCATGAACCCGAGAAACAACACGAAGACGAACTACGGCTGGAACATGATTGCATCGGCAACCGCTCCTAACCCATACACGATCGTCATTCATCTCAAGCAGCCGACCGTGCAAGGAATGGAGATTCTCACAATGGGCGGCGATGCATACCCACCGCTCCCCGCGCATCTTCTCGCCAATCTGCCCGACATCAATCGCGCTGCGTTCAACAGCACGCCGATCTCGAGCGGTCCCTTTATCCTCAAGGCGTGGAACCACGAGCAGTCGCTCGAGTTCGTCCCGAATCCCTATTACTTCCGAGGTCCTCCGCATCTAAAGGAGATTATCTGGAAAATTATCCCGGATCCGACGACGCTTCTCGAGCAGTTACGCACGCACGAGATCGACGTCTACGCGGACGTCGACTCGGACGAGGTTCCGTATCTAGGTGAAGTCACCGGCATTCGCGTCGTCTCACGACTCGTCGCCAACTGGCGTCATCTGGGCTTTAACATGCAGAAGCCGCAACTCGCGGACCTGCGCGTTCGCACCGCGATTTCCGAAGCCGTCGACTGGAAACGCGTTCTCGACACGACGTATCACGGATACGGACAGCTCGCAGTCTCCGACGTCTTCCCGGACTCCTGGGCTGCGCCGAACCTGCCGCCATACCGATACGATCCCGCCGACGCGCGCAGATTGCTCAACGCCGCAGGCTGGCGCATGGGTGGCGATGGCGTGCTTCACAGGGGCCCATTGGCGATGCGCCTTACGATATCCACCACCGCTGGCAGTGCCGAGAACGAACACGCGGAGCTCGTGCTGCAGTCGATGCTGAAGCCGTTTGGAATCGCACTCGAGATCAAAAACTATCCGCCGAACTTGCTCTTTGCACAAGACGGTCCGGTCTACAGTGGGAAGTACGACTTGGAGTGGTCTGTTGAGACGAACGGCGCGGATCCCGACGACTCCGGTTCTTGGAACTCTAAGTACATTCCGCCGAATGGGGCCAACACGTCGTGGCTGCGCGATCCCATCGTCGACGCGACAAGCGAAGCTGCCGCGAGCACGTTCGACCGCGCTAAGCGTAAAGCACTCTACCAGCGCGAGGAAGCGCGCTTGCGGCAACTCAATCCGGTGATCTTCGTGTATTGGGAGCGCAGCTACGTCGCCATGAACAGCGATCTGAAGAACTATCGCCCCGCGGCCTTTATTGCAGACGAATGGAACGCCTGGGAGTGGGAGATCTAGCGCGTATCGAGCGCCGCGTCGTCACGTGCAGGCGCTGTCCCGAACTTCGCGCGTATTGCGCGTCCGTGGCGCGCGAGAAGCGGCGCGCGTTTGCGAGCGAGACGTATTGGGGCAAGCCGGTTCCCGCCTTCGGCAACGAGGACGCGCGCGTCATGCTCGTCGGTCTTGCACCCGGAGCCCACGGCAGCAACCGGACGGGACGGCCATTCACCGGTGACGCGTCCGGTGATTTTCTCTATCCAGCGCTTCACCGCGCTGGATTCGCGACAGGATCTAAGGCAGCGCATCGCGGTGATGGTTTGCGCTTGCGCGACTGTCTCATCACGGCGGCAATGCGATGCGCGCCGCCGCAGAATAAGCCGACGCCGCAACAACTGAGAAACTGCTTCCCGTACCTCCTCGCGGAGTTCGATGCACTGCCACGATTACGAGTCGTCGTCGCACTCGGCTCGATCGGCTTCGCAGCATCGGTGCGCATGCTCTCCGAGCGCGGTTTCACGTTCGACGAGAAACGCCCGCGCTTTGCGCATGGAGCTGAGTTCTCCGCGCGCAATGCGCACCGTGTCATAACACTACTTGCTTCGTATCACCCAAGCAGGCAGAACACGAATACGGGAAAGCTCACCCGCTCGATGTTCGACGCGATCTTCAGCCTCGCGGCTGCGGCCGTAGATGGAGTTCCCGGAGCTGTTTCTCGGTCGCCGGCGCAGGCGCGTCCATCATCAAATCGCGAGCGGTCTGCGTCTTCGGAAACGCGATGACCTCATGCAGGTTCTCTTCGCCGCATGCGAGCATCGCGATGCGGTCGATGCCGAGAGCCATCCCGCCGTGAGGTGGTGCGCCGTATTCGAGCGCTCGGATGAAGAAGCCAAACTGTGCTTCTATCTCCTCCTGCGTCATTCCAAGCATCTCGAAGATCCGACGCTGCCGCTCCGGCTTGTGAATGCGAATCGATCCGGAACCGAGCTCGTATCCGTTGAGCACCATGTCGTAGTGCTGCGCGCGCATTCGTAGCGGGTCGCGCTCGACGAGGTCCCATTCGTCTTCCATCGGCGCCGTGAACGGGTGGTGCGCTGGCGCCGGCTTGCCAGTTTCGGCGTCGATCTCGAGATACGGAAACTCGGTGATCCAGCAAAACGCGAACTCGTCGTCGCGGCAGAGGCCGGACCGGCGTGCAACCTCTACTCGCATCTTGCCGGCTGCTGCAAGCGCTGCATCGCGCGCGTCAGCAAAAAGAAGCAGAGCGTCGCCGCGCTCCGCGCCGGCGCGCTGCGCGATCTCACGCGCGTCGTCTTCGCTAACGAACCGCTGCGCCGAGGACTTGATTCCCTCCGCTCCAAGTGAGATCCAAACCATTCCCTTTGCTCCCACACTCTTCGCGTGCTCCGTCAGCGTGTCGAAATCGCGTCGCGAGAGCGCCGCTCCGCCGGGATAGCGAACTGCCACGACGGTGCCTCCGCCTTCGATTGCCGATTTGAACACGGCGAACTCCGTCGAAGCGAAGACGTCGCTGACGTTCACGAGTTCGAGACCGAAGCGCAGATCCGGCTTGTCGGTGCCGTATCGCTCGAATACTTCTGCAAAGCGCAAATGTGGAAATGGCGGTAGTTCGCGTTCCAGCACGCGCTTCCAAACGTACCGCATGCACGACTCCATCGTCTCGAGGACCTCGTCTTGCGTGGAGAAGCTCATCTCGACGTCAAGCTGCGTGAACTCCGGCTGACGATCCGCGCGAAGGTCTTCGTCGCGAAGGCAGCGAGCAATCTGCATGTAACGGCCGAAGCCGGAGATCATGCAAATCTGCTTGAGAATCTGCGGCGACTGGGGCAGCGCGTAGAAATGTCCAGGATAGAGACGGCTGGGCACGAGGTAGTCACGCGCTCCTTCGGGCGTACCTTTGATGAGCAGCGGCGTCTCGATTTCGATGAACTCGCGGCTGTCGAAGAAGTCGCGCATCGCCTTGATGATGCGGTGACGAATCGTCAGATTGCGCTGCATCCGCGGCCGCCGAAGGTCGAGATAGCGATACTCGAGACGCAACCCTTCGTCGACGTTTTCGTCAACGTTGATTTGAAAGGGCGGTACGAGCGAGCGATTCAGAACCTCGAGCGAATCGACCGCCAACTCGATGCTTCCCGTCGCAAGCTTTTCGTTTTCGGTTCCAGCCGGTCGCGCGCGGACGGTCCCCTGCACGCGCACGACGTCTTCGGCGCGCAGACGCTCGGCGTTGCGAAATGCGTCCTGCTGCGGATTGAAGACGATCTGCGTCAGTCCGTCTCGATCGCGAAGGTCAACGAAGATGAGACCGCCGTGATCGCGCCGGCGGTGCACCCAGCCGCAAAGTTCGACTGCCGCACCGGTATCGCCCGCGCGCAGCGCGCCGCAGGAGCGCCGTGTCATTTCGCCTCCTTGATTCCGCTCACGTAATAGTACTGCTCCAGTAACCGGCGAGCGAACGGGCTCGTCCCCGAGCGGGCGTCAAAGTACCCAAGAAGCGCCGGCAGCCTCGTCAATAGCGAGTGAGCGCCGCGTGAAACCGGCGTCATTCCTAAGTTTAGCATGACCCTCACGTCGTGGTGCTTGCGATAGAAAAGCGCCGCCGAACGTCCGGCCAAGCGCATTTTCTCACGCTGATCGCCTTCTGATACGTCTTGCCAGTGATAGTTCACTGCCAGCGGCTCGTAAAGAATTTCGATGCCTGCTCGCTGCAGACGGTATCCGAGCTCGAGATCCTCGTGACCGTAGCCCGTGAAGGTTTCGTCAAAGGCACCGACGCGTTGCAAGTCCTCTCTCCGCACAGATGCGTTGCCGGTCAGAAAGTAGAGCCACGAAAGACGCTTTCGTGTCGGAGGGTGGAGCGATCCGCGTCGTTCCGGGTGATCGCGCTTGTCGAGATACTCCTCGTACGTGCGCGCCTGCACTTCCAATCCGACGACTGCGATGCTCCTTCTTGCGCGATGACGCTCCGCATGACGCCGCAACAGGTCTGGTGACGCGAGAATGTCCGCGTCGTTGAAGAGCACGATCGTGCCGCGAGCCGATGCGATGCCCGCGTTACGCGCCATCGCGCGCCCCGTGTACGGGCCGGGCAAGTGACGCAGATTCGGATGGTCTTCGCGCGCCCGCTCGAGAAACGCTGCGGTTCCATCGGTCGAGTTCGAGTCGCAGACGAGCACTTCGAAGCACTCGCTTCCGATGTCCTGATCGAGAAGCGTCGGCACGACTCTGCTCAGCGTTTCGAGCCGATTGTACGTTGGAACGACGACCGAGATTTCAGGCATGAATGAGTTGCGCGACGCCCTCCACGATCTCGTCGCGGAAGCGCGCCAGCGCCGCAGGTTCCTCATAGGGTGGTTTTCGGACGAGCACGTTCGGCACGCCGTACGGCGCCCATTCCTGGCTGTTGAGCTCGAAGTAGCGATGTTCGAAGGCAACGAGCGTGGGCCTGCGCATCGCGCTTGCGACATGCGTCGCAGCCGTGTCGACCGTTACGACGCACGCCGCGCGCTCGAAGGCGGCGGCCCATTGGAAAAACGGAAGATCGCGTAAGATCGCGTCCGCACTCTTCGACGACTCGAGCGCCTCGGCATAAGCAAGACTCTCGCGAGGTGTGGTGACGACGATAGGATAGCCGAGTGAGGATAGCCCGCGTAGCAACTCCTGTGTCGACGCGAGCGTGCTGCCGTCCCTGAACCACCGGAGACCCAAGTGCAGGACGATCGGCCGTTCGGGAAGAGCGTCGAGCGCGCGGCGATCCTCGTCGCGAACGTCGAGACGCAGCTGTTCGACGCGATGCTGCGCGCCGGCTACCGCTACGAGATCGAGCAACTGCTCGACCTCGTGCCGAACGTGCAGTTTCGGATTGCGCTCCGACAGCGCAGGGTCCGCCTCCGATAACATCATGGCGCTTACGTAGAGCGGCGCGGTGAGCCGTGCGATCCAGCGCCTGCGATACGTATAGCCGAAGCGCCGAGGTGCTCCGCTCGCGCGCACGACGCGCAGATCGATGACACGCGGCGCGAGCGCGATGGCAACGTCGTACCCGCTCACGCGGCGACCTACGGCCGATGCCTCCTCTGGCCGATCGAGCGTCACAATCGTGTCGACGTCGCTGTTCCGCTCCACGACCACTCGATTGTACGCACTCGCGACGAGCGTGACGTGCGCGTCCGGAAAGGAAGCGCGGACGGTGGCAATTGCCGGCGTCGAAAGAACGAGATCGCCGATGCGGTCCGTACGCGAAAGGAGAATGCGCATCTAGCTCTGCGGCGCGTCGCGTCGTGCTCGAGCGAGCTCTTCGAAATAGGCGTCGCGCACCAAGCTCCGCGCCGCCCGCAGTTCGCGATTCGACAGGGGCCTGTCCTCGGAGATATCTCCCAAGACGCGATGAGCGCGTCGACGCGCACCCGCTGCGCGAAGGCTGGCATGGAGCGCACGCGCTGGCGCGTAGTCGCCGGTTGCCAAATACGTGCGCCAGTGCGGGTGGAGACGAGTCAGTTGCGCGGCCGTCCTCGCCTGGGCTCGCGCTTGTCGTAGCATCGCCTCGACCTGCGCCGCGCGCGGTCGCGGCTTGTAGTGATACGCGAGAGCCTTTGGATTGAACGTCGCACGAACGCCTGCAAATCGCAGCCTCAGGCCGACGTCGATGTCTTCCCAGCCGTATTCCGAGAACGCCTCATTGAAGCATCCGACCGTGCGGAGCGTCGCGAGCGGCACGGAGACGTTCGTCGTCCAAAAATAGTTACCGCTATAGTTCTTTGGAGACCACACCGGCGGCGGAAGATCGTCGAAACTCTCGACGTTGATCGCTCCTCCGCGCACGACGTATCGTGGATGCCGATCGTGCGACCAAAGATGCTGTTCGACAAAGTTCGGTAGCGGGAGGACGTCATCGTCGATAAAAATGATGCGCTCGCCGTTCGCGCAGGCAATTCCGGCGTTCCTCGCCGCCGCAAGCCCGGCATTCTCTTGGTCGACCGTAACGAACGTGCAAGCCGCGCGAGAGCGGGCTTTCGCGATGACGTCGAGCGTTGCGTCGGTTGAGCCGTCGTTGACGAGCACGACTTCGTAGGCGTCGGCCGGCACGGTCTGTTCGAAGCACGCGTCGAGCACGCGCTCGAGTAGCGCTGCGCGATTGTACGTGCATAGTTGGATCGTGGCTCGCACCGTCGCGCTTTTCCCCTAGCCGGGCGGCAACCCCCGCGGCCGAACGAAACGCTCCAGGCGATAGACGATCTCGTCGACGACAATGGCAAGCAAGGCGGCCGGAATGGCCCCGAGCAACAGCAGATTCGGGTCGTTGAGCGTCAGTCCGGTAAGAATGAAGTCGCCCAAGCCGCCCGCACCGATGAGGGCTGCGATCGTCGCCGTTCCAACCGCGATGACTGCCGACGTCCGCACGCCGGCGAGAATGAAGGGCAATGCGATCGGAACTTGCACCCACGTCAGAACCTGACCGGGTGAGAGCCCGATGCCGCGTGCCGCGTCGAGTAGGTCTTCCGGAGTCTGTGTCAGGCCTGCACGCGTATTTGCGACGATCGGCAGAAGTCCGTAGAGCACGAGGGCGACGATGGCGGGAAGAACGCCGATGCCGAAGAGCGGAATCATGAGTGCCAGCAGCGCGATGCTTGGTATCGTCTGAAGCGTTCCGACGACTTTCATAACGGCGTGTCCGGCGCGCGCACGCCGGGCAGCGAAAACGCCGAGCGGCACGCCGATGAGCGTGCAGAAGAACACCGTCACAATGGTAAGCTCGACGTGGCGAACGAGGGCGCGCTCCAACTGCGTTGCCGTCGTGTCCGCGGGGCGCGCGCGCGTTACTCCAAAGCGTTGCTTTAGAAACGAGGCTGCGACGTCACTGGGCGAACGTCGATCGACGTCAACCTCCGCATTGAGGCGCGTCATCGTGCGATCATCGATCGTTCCAGCGAGTGTCTGCAGCACTCCGTGAAGCTCCGGTGCGGCATCCAGCGTGTCGTCTCGCACGAGATAGAGCGCGCGGTATTGGGGGAAGAAATGGCGATCGTCTCTCAGCGTCACGAAGCCATAACGCAGGAGCTGACCGTCCGTCGAGTACGCATCCGTCACGTCGATTCTGCCGCGCGCCAGCGCTTGATACGCAAGGCTTTTCTCGACGTCGACGGCGTTCGGCGCTCTCAAACCGTAGGCGCGTTCTAGGCCCGGGAGCCCGTCGCTGCGTCGCATGAACTCTGGCGTTACGCCCCAACGCAGACCCGGATATCTCGTAAGATCCGATATCGAACGAACTCCGAGACGCTTGGCTTGCGTTGCTCGCATCGCGAGAACGTACGTGTTGTTAAAACCGAGCTCGTTCGACACGTAGATACGGTACTTGCGCTGCATCTCGCTGCGTATCGCGGGAAACGGAAGCTGCCGGTGAAGGATCGCCGCGTCGATCGTTCCCGTGTACTCCGGGTAGGCGTCGACTGCACCGGAACGCAGCGCGGCAAAGACGAGAAGCGTTCCGCCGAGATTCGTCTTGCGCGCGACTGCGTACGGGGTCCGCGCCTCCACGAACTGCGCGAGGATCTCTCCCAGGATCTGACCTTCCGTGTCTTGCTTCGACCCGATGACGATCGTAACGATCGGCGACGATGCGGATGCCGAGATGGACAGCATCGCAGCCGCCAAGATCGTCACGACGATGACCCCTAGCTTCATGCGTCGCCCTCGGCACGACGCCGGCGCAGAAAGCGAGCGATGTACTCGCTAGCGGGATGTTCGCGCAATGCCTTCGGCGTGTCGACTTGCACGATGCGTCCATCGTCGAACACGACGATCCGGTCGCCCAAGTAGAGCGCTTCCTCCACGTCGTGCGTCACGAAGATCATCGTCTTGCGCAGTTGCCGGTGCAAGCGCGCGAACTCGTCCTGCAAATCCATGCGCGCGATCGGGTCGACTGCAGCAAAGGGCTCGTCGAGAAGCATGATCGGTGGATCCGCGTAGAGCGCGCGTGCGATGCCGACGCGCTGCCGTTGCCCTCCGGAGAGTTCGCCTGCATATCGACCGTGAAGTCCGTCGAGGCCGACGGTCGCGAGAACCTCCGCGGCACGCGCTTTGCGCCGCCCTGGCGCCTCACCGTTGGCTCGCCCGATGATGGAAACGTTCTCTGCAACCGTCATATGCGGGAACAGGCCACCAGATTGGATGACGTACCCGATCGTGCGCCGCAACGCCGTGAGATCGCCGGCTGCGACGACCGTGCCGCCGACGCTCACCCGCCCGGCATCGGCGAGCACGAGACCGTTCACGCAGCGCAGCAGCGTCGTCTTGCCGCTGCCGCTTCTTCCAATGACGACGAGCAGCTCCCCGGCCGTGACGTCGAGCGTGACGTCGTTGAGCGCGACGTGAGTACCGAAGCGCTTCGTGACGTTCTCGAAACGTATCAGCGCTGCGTCGTTCATTTCAGGAGCGACTCCGTCGCCGCGATGATCCGCTCGACGTCGAGATGGCGAATGCACGCGTAGTCGGTGCAGCGCTCCTTCGTGTCGCCCGCATGACATGCATAGGACGCGCGCACGACGGCCGTACGGCGCCCAAGCGGCGCCCACCGCTCGGGGAAGTCGCTTTGAAACGGAAATATTCCGACGGTCGGCGCACCGACTGCAGCCGCTACGTGCATCGATCCCGTCGTGATCCCGACGAATGCGCGCGCCTGTGCTACGAGAGCGCCGAAGGCGCCGAGGCTCGTTTCGCCGGCAACCGGAATCGCACCGCCGCCGACTTGCTGCGCAATCTTCGCCTCGGCTGGGCTTCCCGTAACGACGACCTTGCCGCCGAGGCGCTCTTGCAACGCAATCGCGAGTGCGCGCCAGCCACCCGCGGGCCAAGGCCGTGACGACGCAATCGCGTTTGAAGGATGGAGCACGAAGAAGCCGTTGCGCTCCAACTTGTGACGAGCCATGACGGCGTACGCTTCCATCTCATCGGCTTCTGTGGGACGAAATCGCGGCTCCGTGTCGATCGTGTCGCAGTCCAGCGCTCGCGCGTAGTCGAGCAAGATGCTCGTCCAGTGGGACGTCACGTCACGGCGTTCGCTGCGAACGACGACGCGTTTCGTGAAGAGACCCGAGTAGAGTCTGCGCGCCTGGCCGACTCGAATCGGAATGCCGGCTCGTTTCACGACGTTCGCGATGCGCGCGGTCGCCCACGTGACGACGACCGCTGCGTAGTCCCGACTCGCGAGCCGATCCGCAAGTTCTCTCTCTCGCGCGTCGTCTGCGAGTACTGCGTCAAAGTCCGGAACGCGCTGCAGCGCCTCCACGTGAGGCGGAAGCGTGAGGGCTTCGACGCGCGAGAAGCGCGATCGCAACGCGCGGCCGACGACGGACGCGAGAAGAGAGTCGCCAAAGCCGCCGCCCGCGCAAGCGACGAGCACAGCGCCGTCAGGCGTCGAGCGCACGCACCAGCTCGCGCGTATACATGCCGTCGAGGAACTGCGCGCGCGCCAGCGCGCGTACCGGCGCCGGCACCCAGGCCGTCGAGGCAGCGCCTGCATACACTGCCAGCAGCCCGTCCGGCAAGAAGTATTTTCCGCGCAGCAGATTGACGGGATGCAGTCCGGCGGCAAAGCGCGCGCGTTGCGTCGGCTGCTTCCGGACAAAACGAACCGCCATGCGCGCTTTCTCCAGCGTCTTTCGCGTTTCGACTTCGAGCGTGTTCTCCGAAGGAGGCTTCACGTGCCAGATGTACGCGTCCCATGAAAAGCGATGCTGTAGTCCTTGCGTTCGCAGACGCATTCCAAGCTCCGTGTCTTCCCATCCGTACAGATCGAAGTCTTCGGAGAAGCCTCCGGCGTCGTCGAACGCCGCGCGGGAGAGCGAGACGTTGCACGTGCAGAAGAACGCGCGCGAAAAGTGCGCCAGCGCGGGTCTCGGACGATCGTCGTACGACGGCACGTTGACGATCGGACCGGTGACGACGAGAGCCTCGCGCGTGTGCGCCGCGTCGTGCGCGCGAATCCAGTCGGGTGGCGCCTGCACGTCGTCGTCGCAGAAGAGGATGAACGCACCGCGCGAGACTCGTACGCCGGCGTTACGCGCGAGGCCGCGATTCGGCCGGCTTTCGTAGACGTAGGAGACGGGAACGGTTCCGCGTTGCGCCGCCGCTTCGACGACCTCGCGCGTCCCGTCGGAAGAGCCGTTGTCGACGACAACGATCTCGAATGCAGGCGCAGCCGCTTGCGCTTCAAGGGAACGGAGCGCGCGATCCAGCATCCCCTCACGATTTCTCGTCGCGATGACGACCGACAGACTCATGCTCGTGCCAGCAGCGAGCGGGCCATGCGATCCGCGGCGCCGGCGTGGTGCGCGTAGAGCGATCGCAGGCGCGCCGAGCTCTGTGCTCGCCACGTCGCATCCTCAAGACTTTCGAGCGCGACGCGCGCGACGCGTCCGGGCGTGAGCGTTCCGTGCAGCTCGCGAATGACCATCTCTCCTAGGTCGATGTTCGGCTGCGTATGCAACGCGTGCCTTCGTGAGAGTGAGACCGCCACACTTCTCTTGAGCGGACGGCCTACGAACGGGATGCGGTCGAGATACGTGAGCGGGCCGTTGATCGTGGCTAGTTCGGCCGCATTGAGCGGCGTGATCGCAATCGTCGGAACGCCAAGCGCCGCGAGCTCGATGCACTTCGTCCCAGGAAGCGTAATAGCGAGGCGAGCGCGCATCGCGGCGGCGAGCGCGCGCCGCAGGACCGGAATCCGGACAGTCCCGTCGAGCGACTCCAACGAGACTGTTCCGTTCTCTTCGACAAAGCGCCCACGCATCGCCCATACGCGCTCGTCCCCTCCGCGCTCGACAGCTGCGCGAAGCTGGCCGTTCGTCGTAAAGGGCGAGATGCCCATTGCGACGGGCAAGCCAGGGCGCTCGCGCAACATTCGCACGGCCATCGTGAAGAAGAATGGAACGAGATGCTCCACTTCGTACGTGCGCGAGCCCGGCATGACGAGCACGCCGTCTTCCGGAGAACCGGCCTCTGCGGGCTCGCTCGCCTGCATGAACGCGCCGTCGACGGCGAGGTTTCCAACGATCACGACGTTCGCGGCAGCAGTGCCCCACGAACGTAGCTGCTCGGCATTGCGCTCGTCGATGGCGTACGCGCGCGAAAAAACTTTTCGGTACGGCGTACGCGA
>JASHPC010000240.1 GCA_030038335.1 Vulcanimicrobiota bacterium | reverse complement strand
GCCGACTCCGAGATCGGTTATGGTTGCGTCGAGCGCCGCGTGCACCTCGCGGCATATCCCGCAGTGCCTCACACGTGGGCGCGATTTCGCAACGGCACGTATTGCGGCGGCGGTCTCTTCGCGATACGCCCGCGTGCGCTGCCCGCGCTCGAGCGTTTCATCGAAAGGCTTGGAGCGGCTCGTAAGAAGCCTTGGCGCTTAGCGTCGCTCTTCGGTGCGCGCGTGCTCGCACGTTACGCCCTGGGACGCCTCACGATTGCCGATGCCGAACAGCGGGCGGACGAGCTGCTCGGCGCGTCGGCGCGCGCTATCGTCTCGCCCTACGCCGAGATCGCGGTGAACGTCGACCGCGCGACGGACGTCGCGCTCGCGGAGCTGCTCGTCAAGGCGAGTGCCAGCGCACGAACAGCTCGTTAGGAATGGAGAGTTGATCGAGCGCTTTTCCGACGGTGTGCGCCACGATGTCGTCGACACTCTTCGGCCTCGCGTACATCGCCGGTATCGGCGGAAGGATGACGGCGCCTATCTCGGCCAGCCGCTCGAGCGTCCGCAGATGTCCCAAGTGGAGCGGCGTCTCGCGAACCACGAGCACGAGTCGCCGGCGTTCCTTTAGGCAAACGTCTGCGGCGCGCACCAGCAGCGTACCGTCGTACGAGCTTGCGATCGCACTCGCGCTTTTCATAGAACATGGAATCACGAGCATGCCGTGGATGATAAACGAACCGCTTGCGATCGATGCCGCCAAGTCGTCGTCGCGGTAAACGACGTCCGCGAGCGCTTCGAAGTCCGCTGGATCGAGTTGCGTTTCGAGTGCGATCGTGCGTCGCGCCGACGCCGTGAGCACGAGGTGCGTCTCCACGTCGTCCGCAGCGCGCAACGCGCGCAGCGCGGCGTACCCGTAGATACTTCCGCTCGCACCGCTGATGCCGACGACAATCTTTTTCACCAGCACGCGATTATACGCAAGCGGGAGGAGCGCCTGGCTCTCCGGCGGGAAATCCTAACGCGTGATTGCACTAGCCGAGCCCGTCGAACGCGAGCCTGCGGGCAGCGTCCGGGCAAGGCGACCGCATTTCAGCGCCTCGGCGCTCAACGCATACGCCGAATGCGAGCGCAAGTGGTTCTACCGCTACGTTTGCGCGGCGGTCGACGACCCTGGCTCCGCAGCATCCGCGTACGGCACCGCGTTTCACCTCGCACTCGAACGCTTTCACGAACGCTACGTTCGTCCCGCGGAAGGCGAAGCGGACGTCATGCTTGCCGAGCTCGAGCGCCGGATCGATGGCGCGTTCGAGGAACATCGCGAAGGATTTCCTACAGCCGTCGAGTTCGAAATCCAGGTCAGGCGCGCGCGGCGAACCGCAAAGCGCTACGTGGCATGGCTCGTCGAGGAGGCCCGGCGGGCACCGTTTACGGTCGTAGGACGAGAGCTGGCAGTTCAGCTCGACCTCGAGGGATTTACGTTTGTCGGATTCATCGATCGCCTCGACCGCGACGATCGTACGAGCGGTGTCGTCGTCGTCGACTACAAGACGGGCTCCATCGCGAAGTCGGCCGCCGAGTACCTGCAACAGGTTCGCGATTTCGAAGACTTTCAGTTACCATTTTACTATTGGGTGCGCACCGCTGCCGGCGATAGAGTGACTCGCCTTGCGCTCTTACCGCTCAAGGACGCGCTTGCCGACGTACGCCCCGTCGCCCTCGACGTCGTGCCAGTTCCTTCCGGAGCGGCGCGCGGCGACGACCTCGTCGGCACCGTCTCCGTTGCCGAGTTGGAGCGTGCGAAACTGCGCATGGTCGATATCTGCCGCGCGTTGACGTCGTCGGAACCGCGCGGCTTCGCACCGGCTAGCGATCCCGAAGCCTGCGTGTTCTGCGCGTACTCGTTAGCGTGCACGCGCCGCCCTCCAGCAGCTAGCGACCGTTTCGGGCAGTGATCGCGCTTACGCTCGATGCCGCACAGCAGCGAGCCGTCGACGCTCCCTTCGAAGCAGGACTCGTCATCACCGGTGGACCGGCAACCGGTAAGACGACGGCGCTTCTCGCGCGACTCGAACGCTCGCGCACGCTCGGCTGCAAAACGCCGCTCGTCGCGAGCATTAGTGGCGCCGCACCGGCGCCGTTGCACGCGCTCGCGTACGAAGTAGTCGCCGAAAGCGGGGAGACGCTGCAAGCGATCGACGACGTCGAAGCGGAGAGCCTTTTTCAAAATGGCGCCGCTCCTCTGCTCGCGATGGAAAGCGATCTCATCGAGCTGCAGATCGACCCCGAAGTTCCTGGTCTTCGCACGCCGGAGCGATTCCTCGATTCCGCGTTTCGGCTGCAACGGCGTTTAACTGAAGCACTCATTACGCCGGACGACTTCCTTCAACGCTCTCTGGAGGGCGCCGTCGAGTTCTATGCCAAACCGCCCAACCTCGCACATCCGAACCTCATCATGGCGACGAAGAGCGAGCACCGGACGTCGCTCGCCATAACGCCGAGTGAGCTGCAGCGACAGTATCGCCGTGAAACCGATCTGACGAAACTTCTCGCGCAGCTCTACCGCTCGTACGCGCGGATGCTCGATGAGCGCCGTTGCGCGACCGCACGCGATGCCGTCGCCAAAGCAGCCCGCATCCTCGCGCGCGATCCATCGTACGGCGCCCGCCTCAGAGAGCGATTCGCAACGGCGTTCCTCGATGACGCGCACGAGCTCACGTTCGGAGAGACGACGCTGTTGCGAAGCATCTTTGGTGACGACCTGAGGGGCGTCACGCTCGCCGGCGAGTTTCCAGCGACGCGCGATAATACGATCGAGCGTATCGAGCTGACGCAGCGCTTTCGCTTGCTCCCACGTACTGAGGTTCTCCGCCCGGGAACGCAGCGAGACGAGGCGCGCGCCATCGCCTCGTACGTAGCCGACCTGATCCGTGACGGCGCGGCGCCCAAGAGCATCGCGGTCCTCATGCGTTCCGTACGATGCGCCGCCGTCTACGAAGAAGCACTACTCGACCGTGGCGTCGACGTGCGAATCGGCGGAGACTACAACGTCTTCAACGACAGACGCGCGCTCGACGCGCTCGCCCTGTTATGGAACGTTCACGATGCCTTTCGTCACGAGTGGCTCCTTCGAACGCTCGAAGGAAGCGCAATGGCGCTCTCCGATGCGTCGCTCGCCGCGCTCTGCGGCGAACCCGCGGAGAAGCAAGAGGTTCTCTTCGAGGAGCCACCCGCAACGCCACCGTCGGGGGAGAAACGCCGAGATCCCGAGCGCCACGTGCGTCTGGGCAGAAACGTGCTCGGCGGAGACTGCGACTCCGAGCTTTCAGAGATCGCGCGGCTGCGCGTAGAGCGCTTTCGGCGCATGCGTGAAGAGTGGGTCCACGCACAGACGAGACTTCCAATTGACGAGCTCGTCTTGCTCGTGTGGCACGAAGGTCTCGCGCGAGAAGGTCCTCCCGACTCGTCCCGCGCGCGCGCGCAACAGCGTGTCCTTCACGACCTTCTCTTGCGAATTCGCGCGTTTTGCGCTACTCATCCTGGCGCGACGCTTGGTGACGTTCTCACCGACGCAGAGCGACGCGCCGAAAGCGAGCTCGAGA
>JASHPC010000239.1 GCA_030038335.1 Vulcanimicrobiota bacterium | reverse complement strand
GAACCGCCTCGGCGGTCTCGTGCGCTTCATGCCGTGGACGTCGGCGTTTTTCTTGATTGGTGCTCTCGCCATCTCCGCCGTGCCACCTCTCAACGGCTTCGTCAGCGAGTGGATGCTGTTCGAGACGCTCTTCAGGAGTGCGGCCTTCTCGTCGCTAGCCGTACGCGCTTTGTTTGCGCTATGCGGTGCCGCTCTTGCGCTTACCGCGGCACTCGCAATCACGTGCTTTGCCAAGGCGTTTTCGATGAGCTTTCTCGGGCTACGTCGCAGCGAAGCTCCTAAGCCTCGTGAGGCTGCAACGCCGATGCTCGTTGGAATGGCTTTCTTAGCCGCCTGCTGTCTCGGGCTTGGGGTGCTGCCGACGTACGTGATCCCGCTCCTAGGGACCGCTGTCGGGACGGCTTCCGTCAGTGCCGCCGACGCTCTGGTCCCGCCGTTTTTCGCACCGATTGCGTCCTCGGGGAAGCCGTTACTACCTGTCGGCTTCGTGCACGGCTTCCACGCGCTCGGCGCGCAGCTTGGTCAGGGTGTGATCGGCGGGCGCGGACTCGTGGTCATGCTTCGCGGGCCACATGATTCCGTCACGTTTGCGATGTCGACGAGCTATATGATCGCCGTGCTCGCCTTGTTTTTAGGCGTAACGTACATGGTCGTGCACCTACTCGCGCGCCGCAAGCGGAGCAAGGGCGTAGCGTGGGATGGAGGACAGCCACGCGTTGCCGCGGCGGCGACCTATACGGCAACCGGTTTTTCAAATCCGATCCGCGTGCTATTTGCCAAGTTCATTGCTCCTCCCAGCATGGAACGCGCTCGTGCGCGCGTGTCGTCCAGCCTCAACAGATTCATAGGTTATTTGCACTCTGGTGGCTACGCAGCCGAGCGATTCGTCACCGATCCGACTGCGGCGGGTATCAACGTCGTCGCGCGTAAGCTCGCGCTCCTGCATCACGGCAGGCTGAATGCGTACGCCGCCTATGCCTTCCTCACGCTGCTCGTTGTCCTTATTGCGACGGTGCGCTGGTAGCGATTGAAGCTTAGCGATCGTAATCGACCGGTTCAAGGCGAGGATTCGGGCGCTCGGGACGCCCTACTTTGTGACATGGATGCCATGTCTCCCCCTGGCGCAGTGCAGCAATATCTGCAGTGAAATCGAAGTGCCCCGCGTTATCGAAGAAGGCGCTGCCGACGGCATACGCGTCGACGGGAACCGCAGCTCGCTCGAAAGCGGCGATGCGGTGCGGAGTGAATCCGCCGCTGACGACGATGCGCACCGCTCCAAAACCCTCGCTGTCGAGCGCATGGCGCACGTTCCACACGAGCTGTGGATTGACACCCGTCGGAACGAACGTTCCCATCTGATTCCATAACGACTTATCGACGAGCGTTCGCGAGGTGTCGAGCCGCACGCCCCAAAGGCGCTCGCCGAGTGCACGCGCGACCGCGAGACTCGTCGCGACGCAATCATTTTCGAAGTCGACGAGCGCGATGACCGGCGCGTCTGAATCGGTGTATTCTGCGACCTTCTGCGTTGCGAGGACCGTGTCGCCTCCGTATGCGGCGATGAGCGCGTGCGGAACCGTGCCGATGCCGCGCGCACCCCACCATTCTGCGTTCGCATCCGTCGACACGCCGAGCGCACCGGAGATATACGCCGCGTAGCCGTCACCCGTTTGCACGAGATGGTGGTCGAAGCGCGCGGGAAAGAAGAGAACGGTTTTGCCGTTTGCGGCGGATACGATATCGCGGGCATTCGTTGCGATGCGCGTGCGTCGCGAGAGCACTCCGAGATAACACGTCTCCAAATGCGCGAAGAGTCCGTAGTCGCCTTCGATGACGAGCACCGGTTCGTACGGCGTGACGTGGGTCCCGTCGGGTAACGCGAGAACGCGCAGCTCGGGCCAGCCATCCTTCCACGCGCCGCCTGCGACGCGTTGCCCGCTGCAAAGCTTGAGGATCGCAAGGGCTTCGTCGACCCCGCAAAGCACCGCGTCAGCGCGCTGAAAGACCTGCATTCGCACGATCGGATGAGCGCGGTCACGTTCCAGGATCTCGCGCGAGCGGTTGAAGTACGTATCGGAGTAGTACCCGTCGCGCATCTTCTCGACCGGAAGGTTGAAGACGGACGGATCGAGCCGCGGCCTCATTCCGCTCAGATTCGCCGTGGCGGGCGTGCCGTCCGTGCGGGAAGAAACCTCTCCACGATGCTCACGAACGCCCAGATCGCCGCCCGGCTTCTCGAGATTCGGACCCTCATGGAGATGGCGGGCGAGTCGTTCTACAAATATACCGCGTACGAAAAGGCCGCGGCGAGCATCGAAAACGCTCCGCCGCTTGCCGACCTCGTGGCGACGGGTGCGCATCTCGAGCTTCCGGGTATCGGAAAGTCGATCGGCGGCGTCGTCGAGCAGCTCGTGAAGACCGGAACCGCCGATGCCCTCCAACTCTTGCACGAACGCTTTCCATCTACGGTAATCGAGTTGCTCGGCGTCGCCGGCATCGGAACGAAGACGGCCGCGATGCTCTACGAAGAGTTTGGCATAGCGTCGCTCAACGACTTGGAGAACGCGCTACGATCCGGAGCGCTCGAAGGCGTCCCACGCTTAGGGAAAAAGACACTCGAAAACTGGCAGCGCAGTCTGCTCTCGTACAGGGCGCACGTAATGCGCACGCCTCTTCCTCGAGCGCGAGCCGTTGCGCGCGAGATCGTTGCGCACCTAGCCGAAGGGCCGCCGGTTCATCGTCTGCTGCCGGCTGGGAGCATGCGCCGTCACGACGTAACCGTCGGCGACGTCGACTTCGTCTGCACGGCGGACGACGCCGAAGGCGTCATCAGACGTTTCACGAGTTGGGAGCGTGCGGAAGCGGTGCTGGCGGAAGGGCCGACGAAGGCGAGTATTTGGCTCGCCGACGCGCTGCAGATCGATCTGCGTGTCCTGCCGGATAATCTGTACGGAAATCTACTCCAGCACTTCACAGGATCGCGCGAGCACAACGTGAAGCTTCGCGAGCACGCCGTACGTAATGGCTTGCGCGTCTCCGAGAACGGCATCGTCGATCTCGCGACAGGTTCGGTGACGACCTCGCCGGAGGAACAGGGAGTCTACGAACGGCTTGGCATGCAGTACGTCGAACCGGAGATGCGTCTCGGACTCGACGAGGTCGATCTAGCGCTCGCGCATGCGCTTCCCACGCTCGTCGCACTCGGCGACATTCGCGGAGACTTTCACATGCACACGCGATGGAGCGACGGGCGTGACGAGCTGGAAGCGATGATCGCAGCGGCTGCAGCGCGCGGTTACGAGTATCATGCGATCTCCGATCACTCGCCGTCGCGCGGTCGCTTCGGCGTCTCGCCGGAACGTATGCGCGAGCAGCGCCGCGAGATCGAAGCGCTGCGCGAACGGCACGGCGTCTACACGCTCTGCGCGAGCGAGGTCGACATCCTTCCAGACGGCACGCTCGACTATCCCGACGATGTTCTCGCGCAGTTCGATCTCGTCATCGCAAGCGTGCACAGCGACTTCGATCAACCGCGCGAGGGGATGACGAAGCGCTTGCTGCGCGCTTGCGAGAATCGATACGTAACCGTCATCGGTCATCCGACCGGCCGCCGCTTTGGCGAGTTCGATGGCTATGAGTTCGACTACGACGCGGTCTTTGCGGCTGCGGCGCGCACGGGAACGGCCCTCGAAATCGACGGCCAAGCACCGAGACTCGACCTCTCCGGAACGCTCGCTCGTCACGCGGCATCGTTTGGCGCCATCTTCGCACTCGACAGCGACGCGCATCGCGTCGAGCACTTGGAAAACGTCGAGTTCGCGTTGGGTCAAGCACGCCGTGCGGGTCTGACGAAGGACCGGGTACTCAATACGAAGCCGCTGCCAGAGCTACTGGAGCACCTGCGGAGGAAGCGTTCCGGTTAGGCACCTTGCGGCGCAGGCGATTGGCCCCGCGCGGCGCATTGCTCCAACATGGCTGCAGAGCGAGACTTGAACGCGAGCACCGTCTATGCCAACGGCGCCTTTTGCCGTTACGACGAAGCAAAAGTTGGCTTGCTGACGCACGGCTTGCAATACGGCACTGGCTGCTTTGAAGGCATACGCGGATACTGGTCGCAGGAGACGAGCGAGTTATTCCTGGTTCAGCTCCGCGAGCACTACGAACGGCTTCGAGCCTCGGCAAAGATTCTGCTCATGGAGCTTCCGCTTTCGACCGACGACTTGATCGAGGCGACCGTCGAGCTCTGCGCGCGCAATCGTTTCGAGTGCAACGTCTACGTGCGGCCGTGCATCTTCAAAGGTGCCGAGGACGTCGGCGTGCGTCTGCACGACGTTCCCGCGCACTTCGCGATCGTTGCGTTGCCGCATGCTAGCTATCTCGATACGTCGCACGGCGTGCGCGCCTGCGTCAGCTCGTGGCGCCGCGCCGACGACACGACGGTTCCGCCGCGCGCGAAGATCACGGGCCTCTATGTAAACTCCGCGCTCGCCAAGAGCGACGCGGTTGCCGCCGGCTACGATGAGGCCATCATGCTTTCGCACGACGGTCATGTCTCCGAAGGCTCGGCGGAGAACATTTTCGTCGTGCGCCGCGGGACGCTGCACACCCCTGACTCGTCGCAAAACATTCTCGAAGGCTGCACGCGCCGAGCGGTGATGGAGGTCGGGCGGGACCTCGGTATCGGCGTTGTCGAGCGCTCGATCGCGCGTGGTGAATTATATGCTGCAGACGAAGTCTTTTTCACAGGCACCGCCGCGGGAATAGCCTACGTTTCGTCGATCGATAGCCGCACGGTAGGGGACGGGTCGATCGGCCCGATCACATCGCGCATCGCGCAGACGTACGAACGCGCGATAACCGGCCGCGAGCAAAAGTACGTATCGTGGCTGACGCCGGTCTACGGTGGGCGTCGAGTCACGGTTTAGAGAAAGAGCGAGACGAGCAGAACTGCGACGAGAGCCCCGAGAGCGTAGAGCACGTATCCCTCGAGGCGCCCATGGTGCATGCGCGCGAGAGAAACGGCGTAGGATCGCGCCTTCGCAACGAGTGGCTCCGTGACGAGGCGGTCTGCAATGAAAGCATCTTCACGCTGTCGCGTCACTGCGACGCGGAAATGATCGTGCACCGCTTCCCGAGTGTGTTCGACCGTGCGTGGATCGAAGACGGCTTCGAAGATGACGCGTACGGGATTAGAAAAGCCGGTTGCCGTGTACGACATCTCGGGAAGATGCGGATTGAGCCCACCAACCCAAATCGCTGCGGCGCTCTTTCGACGATGCCGCACGACCAGAATGGCGAGGAAGATCGCGGCAACGATGATGCCGGCGAATGCTGCAATGTACGTGCTCGACATCGCGAAGACGACGGGATTAGCGGCCGCACCTCGGTGCAAGAGAACGAGTCCACGACCCGGGATGAGGCCGGTTCCAATCGCAGCGCCGATCGCCGTGAAGTCATGGACGAATGCCTGTGGAAGTCCACCGCCGTTCGCAGCGAGGAACGGAGGCAGGAGCACTTGCGACAAGTGCCCGTGAAGCACGCCTGGAAGCGCGGCGTCGACGAGCTGCACGACGTATGCCGGGAAGATTCCGGCCAGCAGACAGAGCACGGCTAAGAGCGTCATGCCTGCGCACGCGGCTCGGGAGACGTCGGCCTTCGCGTCGCGCGCCGCATCGCTGCGCGCCACGCCGAGAAACGTCATCGCGTAGGCTTTGACGAAGCACGTCAACGCGAGCGCCGCCGTAAGAGCCAGCAAAGCTCCCACGAGCACGAAGCCGACCTTGATCGCCGCCGGTGCAATTTCTGCACTCCGCAGCAGCGTCTCGAGCGTCAACCATTCGCTGGCGAATCCGTTGAGCGGAGGAACCGAGGCGATCGCGAGGACGCCGATGAGAAAGACGAACGCAGTAAGTGGCATTGCGCGTGCGAGCCCACCGAGCGCGTTCATGCGCCGGGTTCCCGCACGCATCTCGATGGCTCCCGTCCCGAGAAAGAGCAACGACTTGAAAAGAGAGTGATTGCTCATGTGCCAGAGCCCGGCGCCAAAGCCCAGCGCTGCGAGATCAAGACGATCCATCGAGAGAAAGACCGCGCCGGCCCCGAGTGCAGCGACGACGATGCCGAGGTTTTCGATCGAGGAATAGGCAAGCATTCGTTTGAGGTCGTCTTCGATCGTCGCGTAGAGAATGCCAGCGATCGCGCTCAGCGAGCCAAAGAGAAGGGCCAGTCCGCCAAAGAGCGCCGCGTTCTCCGGAACGAGAACGAGGTTCACGAGAAGCATCCCGTAAACGCCACAGTTGACGAGGACGCCAGCAACGACCGCCGTCACGTTTGACGGCGCAGCCGGATACGCGCGGGGTAACCAGCTGTTAAACGGGAGGATCCCCGCTTTCACGCCGAAGCCGAAAAACGAAAGCAGCGCGATGAAAACCCTTGCAGGCATTGAGATCGCAGACGATTCGCGAGCGATGGACGCGAAGCTCAGCGCACCGGCCGGATGTGCTGCGAGCAGCAATGCTAGGATCGTCGCAGCGGTGCCGAACTCGCTCATGACGAGCATGCCAATCGCGGCGCGTACGCGTCCCCGGTCGTGCCACTCGTATGCGACGAGCGCGCTCGAAGTAAGCGTCATGATCTCCCAGGCCACGAAAAACGAGACGACGTCGGCTGCGCTGAAGATCCCGACAACCGAGAGCAGCAGCAACAGATAGCCGAGCGCGAACCATGCTTTTGAAGAGCGAGGATAGCGTTCGAGGTACGCGGCGCTATAGATCGACGTTGGGAAAGCGACGAGTCCGGCGAAAAGCGTAAAGAAGCCGCTGAACGGCGTCATCACGAAGCGGGGCGCACCGAGGAATGGCAACGCTGGAAGGGTTGCTGCGATGGGGTGGTGCGCGATCGCCGCTGCGCCCGCGATGATCATTGCCGCCGACAGCAGCGCTCCGAGCGCTGCGACGGCTGCGTGACGAGCGATCACCGCGCGCGACTACCGGCCAGTGCGAGAAGAGCGTCGATGATCGCAAGCGGCGGAGGCGGACATCCCGGAACGACGAGGTCGACCGGAAGCACGTCTGCGACGCCGCCAGCCGACGTAAAGCTTGGGCCGAAGACGCCTCCGCTCGCAGCGCACGCTCCGATGGCAAGAACGCGCTTGGGTTCAGGCATCGCCTCGTAGGCTTCGAGCAGGGGCAGCCGCATTTGCTCCGTGACCGGACCAACGACGAGCAGCACGTCCGCCTGTCGCGGCGTCGGCGTGATGAAGATGCCGAGCCGGTGCATGTTGTAGAGAGGATCGTTGAGATGCAGGATCTCGCTGAGGCAAGCGCCGCAGTCGCCGGCATCGACGACGCGCACGTGCATAGACCTTCGGAACGTTCCTCCGAGCGCCGCGTCTTCGATGGTGCCTCTTGTGGCGTGTGCCCACTGCGGATCGTATCGCCACGTCAGAGGCGACGGGGCGACGCCAGGCGCGCAACGCATGCAGTGCACGCAGCGATCGTCGCGCACGTCTACGGCGTCGCCGCTCTCGACGAGCGCGCTTGTCGGACAAACGAGCGTCAGCGAGCGTTGTTGCGCATCGGCGTGCTCCGCCCGAACCGGAAACCCCGGAGTCGTTCCCGGTGTAGTCTCTGGTTTCTTCGGATACCGTGTCGTGCGAATGCCACCGAAGACGCCGCGCAGAAACCAGTTCATACGTTAGCGATCATTCTCGGCGACCGAGAGGCCGCACGTCGAAAGAATGATGGGAAAGTCTTGGAAGGCAAAGTCTTCGGTCACCCAGCGAAAGTTCTGCCAGTTACGGAAGGACGGCGGCGTGAACCGAAGGTTGACGCAACGAGCGTCGTCGTCGAGCATCAGAAGTTGCACGGAGGTGCCTCCGGGTGCCTCGGTCCAGCCGAGTGCTTCACCTCGGTGCGGCGACCAGTCACTTCGAACGTCACCTGAGGGGACGTGCGACGCGAGGCGCCCGATGAGCGCTGTGGAGACGCGAAGCTCGTCAGTAAGAACGCGAAGGCGAGCGTATCCGTCGCCTTCGTTCGCCGTCGGAACCTCTAACTCGACATCGGCGTACCCGCCGTACGGTTGCAACTGCCGGACGTCGGACGCGACGCCGCTTGCCCGTGCAAATGGCCCAACGGCACCGAACTCGTTCGCGTGCCTCGTGTCGAGAACGCCTACTCGTTGCACGCGATCGAGGAAGCTAGACGTATGAGCGAGTTCTTCGACGGTCACGCGAATGCGCTTACCGACCTCGGCATACTCGTGAGCGATGCTCCTTAACGCCTCATCATCCACGTCCCGCTGCAAACCTCCGATCGCGGCAAGTCCGAAGAGATATCGATGCCCGGCCACCGCGCCGCACGCGCGAAGCAGGCGCTCTTCGAGCTCTAGCAGTCGTGAGGCGCCCACCCACAGAGCGGTGGAGTCGACGATCGCGCGAATTACTGCGCAGTGACGTCGCACGCGCTCCATCTCGGCAAAGATCATGCGGAGATGGCGCGCGCGCTCTGGGACATTGATGCCGACGATGCTCTCGACCGCCATGCAGTAGGTCCAGGCATGCGCGAACGCAGAGGTTCCATTCGCGCGTTCGACGAGCAGCAGCGCGTCTTGCGCGCTCCGACCTTGTGCGAGCTTCTCGACGCCGCGATATTTGTAGAAGAGCCGTGGAACCGCGCGCACGACGTCTTCGCCGACGGTTTCCAGCAAGAACAACGCGGACTCAGCTTCGCCGGCATAAACGGGGCCGACGGGCATGACGAAAGCGCCTTCCTCGCGCAACACGCGGCGAGGTTGCCACGCACGCTCCACGAGGGCCTCACGGATCGGCGCTCCAGGGCGCATCGGCCCCACGCCCTCCGCCCAGCGATTGTCGTGCAACACGAAGTCGCCGAGACGCGGATGGCCGACAAAGTCGATCGCGAAGAGATCCTCGATCTCCCGTTCGAACCAATCGGCGGAAACGTTCGATGGAGTCAAACTCGGCACGGTGCGCGAGCCCGGTTGCGGTCGAACGACGAGCTGTTCCCAGCCTTCGCCGCGCGGACCTTGAAAGATATAACGAAGCTCTGGAGCTTCAGAGTCCGCGACGGCGATCGTCGCAAGACGCCAACCGGTTTCGCCAAGATGCTTGCATGCATCGACGAGAGAACTGGCTTCGACCCGCGTCGTGTTCACGGTAACGTCACTTGAGCGGCGGCTTGCGTAAAGAGATTTCCTAGTCCCGCTGGGATCCAGAGACCGAGAATCAGCACAGGAATCGCGCACGCAACGAGGACGCCGCGAACCACGCCGGGAGCTGGATGCACGTGCAGCCCCTCGTTCTCACGACCTAGCATCATGCCAGCGACCTTTGCGATTGTTCCGGCAAAGGCTATCCCTACGAAGGCGAGGAGCACGGCTGCGAGCCAGACTTGTCCGACCGAGATCGCGGCGAGCGCGATTGCGAGCTCGCTGAGAAAGACGGCGAACGGAGGGGCTCCGGCGATTGCAAGAGATCCGACGAGCAAGATCGTTCCGACGAGCGGTGCGTGCCTCTGCAAACCCCGAACCTTTGCGAACTCCGTCGTTCCTGCGACAAGCGCGACGGCGCCGGCAGCGTAGAAGCACAGCGACTTCGTGAGCCCGTGTACGAGGATCTGCCACACCACCGCAAGATTTCCGGAGAGCGTTCCGATCGACGCACCGAGCACGATGACACCCATGTGCTCGACCGTCGAGAACGCAAAGAGGCGCTTAAGATCGTGCGTCTGTACGATGAGCAGCGCAGCGGCGACGAGAGACGCGGTGCCGAAGATAGCGAACCAGGTGCTCGCGTGCACGCTCGGAATCGCGCGGAACAGCGGCATCAGTCGCAACAAAACGTATAGGATCGCGGAGGTTTCCACGCCCGAGAGCATGGCGCACACGGGCGCGGGAGCCTGGCTGTGGGCGTCGGGAAGCCACGTGTGCATGGGGAAAAGCCCGATCTTCGCGCCGAATCCGATGAGAAGCAGCGCGAATGCGGCCGCCACCAAGATCGGATTCATACGGTGGGCGTCCGCAGCGAGCCCCGCATACGTGAACGACGTGCCTCCGGCAACGTGCTGCGACCAGAAGAGTACGAGGACGCCGAGAACCGCGACAGTCGCGCCGAGAAGCGTTATCACCATATATTTCCAGGCCGCTTCGAGTGCTTCGCGCGTATCGACGAAGCTGACGAGCAACACGGAGAGCAGCGTCGTGAGCTCGACCGCGATCCAGACGAGGCCGGGCTCGACGCAGACCGAGATGGCGAGCATCGAGACGATGAAGAGCGCCAGGTTCGCATAGTACGCTCTCACGCGTCGTGGCGGCGCATGAAGGTGGCCGATGTAACCGATCGAGTAGATCGAGGCGCTGCACGCTACCGCCGCGATGCCGAGCATCAGGATCGCAGCGAATGCGTCTACGCTTACCCACCCGGCGATCGCCACGACGTGTCCCGTAGCGGCGGTGTGCGCGGCAATCCAAAGCGTGAGCAGGAACGAAGTACTCACGGCGGCTGCATTGACATAAGGCGCGGCGGCGTGACTGCGCGGTAGCGCGCACCAGGCTGCTCCAATGACGGGCAGGAGAACAGCGACGAAAAGAATCACTGCGGGTGCTCCCGTAGCGCTGCGAGCTCTCCGACTGCCGTCGACCCGACGCGTCTGTAGACCGCACGCGTGAGGATCGACACGATGAATGCCAGGAGAGGCACGTCAAAGGCGATGGCAAGCTCGGCAATCAGCGGAAAGTCTGGCGCGATGGCGATGCCGGCGAGAAATGCAGCGTTCTCCATCGCGAGAATCCCAAGCATCTGCGGAACGGCCTCGCGCCGGACGGCGAGAACGAGCGCTCCGATGAGCAGCGAAGCAAAGCCGACGATGACGTTCTGCTTTGCCAGCAACGGTGCAGCGCCAACGAGGCGCGTTCCGAGCGCAAACCCGATGAGTGCGAGACCGAGCGCGACGAGAAGCGACGTCGGAACGTCCAGCGCTTGCGAGATCTCGCGCACGGTGTAGATCTCTCTGGGGACGAGGCGACGCAGCACGTACGGAATCAAAATCGGCTTGCTGAGCAGCGTCACGCATCCAACTGCGATCAAGTGCCATGAGAGCGGCTCCGCACCGAGCACGAAAGCGGAGGCCGCGAGGAGCAACGATTGAACGATGAAGACGGTCAGGCAGGCTCCGATTTGCCGAATGACGACCATACCGAAGGCGCTGAGCACGAAGAAACCACAGATGAGCGCATTGATCTCCGGTTCGAACGCGTGATAGTTGCTCATGGCGCAAGCACTGCGGCGATCATTGCAGTCACGGCCACGACGAACGCAGCGCCTAGATACTCCGCTATGCGGAAGAGGCGTAGCTTTGCAAGCGAGGCTTCGACGGCGATGAGCAGGGCAAGCAAGACGAGAATCTTCACGAATACGACCGCGATCGCTTCGCCCAGCGCCAACGCATTCGGCGTTCCGGCGAGCCCCCACGGTGCCAGCAGAACGTTCACGAAGATGACGTACAAGACGACGGACTTCATAGAGCTGCCCCACTTCACGAGCGCGTACGACGGGCCTGAGAAGTCGAGCACTTTCGACTCATCGACCATCGCAAGCTCGAAATGTCCGCTCGGATTGTCGACCGGAAGTCGACCCGTCTCCGCGATGATGAGCATGAGAAACGCGACGAGCACGAGCACGTGCGCTGGACTGAAGAAATGTGCTGGCGGTTGAACCCACTGCTGTTGCACGATGTACGGAATCGTCGAGTTTGCTACGAACGAAACGGCGAAGAGGATGACGATGAGCACGGGTTCGGCAAGGAAACCGACCATGCGCGTGCGGCTGGCGCCCATCGCGCCGTAGGGAATACCCGTATCGACCGCGGCAACCGTGAGAAAGAAGCTCCCAATAGCGAGAATGAATCCGGCGGCAAGCATGTCGCCTGCAAACGCGCCAAAGAGCGGGAAGCTCGTCAAGACTGGGATCAAGAGCGTGACGAGCATCGGTGAGAGACAGACCGCGTACGGCGCGAAGCGCGCGACCCATGTCGCGCTTTCAGAGTAGCGGTCCTCTTTCGAAAGAAGCTTGCGTAGGTCGCGATAGGGCTGCCAGATGCTCGGCCCACGCTTGAATTGAACGTTCTCACGCCAGCGTGCAACGATACCGCTAAACACCGGAGCGAGGAGCACGACGAAGACGAGCTGCAGAATATTCAGCCCGAGCGATTGCGCAATCGTCACTCTTCTAGCCCGCTCCGATCGCCTTCCAGGATGCTTTTAGCGTCGTTCCCAATCGCGATAGGCGCCTCGTCGGAGTAGAGGTCTTCGACTTCCTCGTACCTGCGCAGACGCTGCTTCAGGTCGCCGATGCGCTTTTGCAGCTCCCGCGCGCGCTGCAAGAGAATCTCAACGCCGGCGTAAGCGCCGGCATTGCGCTTTCGCTCAGTAGACAGGTCGCGCATGACCTGTTGCAGCTCGAAGTGTTCGGCCGCATAGAGCTTCTGCAGCTCGTAGAGTTGTTGCGCGCGTTCCTTATCATTCATCGTCGGCTTATGAGGAGCCATTAGCCGAAAACCGGCACTTTCGGCGAGCTCCATCGCCTCAGAATAGTGTCTCTTTCATTCTTCGCGTCCGCCGCTTCACCTCTACAGCGCTATTGCGACAATTGCAACAACGAGTGCGCCGAGCGCATAGAAAACGTATCCTTCGAGACGCCCGTGGTGTAGGCGCGCGATCGCGTTGGCGGCGAAGCGCACAGCGATGCTCGGCGGATTGGTTGCGATCCGGTCCGCCACGAAGACGTCTTCCCGATCGCGAGTGATGGCGACCCGAAAGTGTCGGTCGATGGCCTCACGTGTGTTCTCGGTTGTTCGAGGGTGGAAGATAGCGTCGAAGATTACGCGGACAGGATTCGAGAACCCGGTTGCGGTGTACTCGAACTCCGGCGGTATCGGCTCGATCCCGCCCGCCCACACGTGCGCGCTACGTGGCCGTCGCCGAACGAGAACGCGAACGGCTATTGCCATGAATGCCAGAATGATGAGCGAGAACGCGGCTAGGTACGTGCTCGACATGGCAAAGACGACCGGATTTGCGGTGGCGCCGCGATGTAAAAGCACGAGACCTCGCCCTGGAATGACTCCGTTTCCAATTCCGGCACCAAGCGCGGTGAAATCGCGCAGGAAGTCGCTCGGGAGTCCGCCCCCGCCCCGCACTAAGAACGGTGGCACGAGGGCCTGCGCTAGCTGTCCACGCAGGCTTCCGGGTAGCGCAACGTCGACGACTTGCGCAACGTGCGCGGGAAAAAGCCCGGCGAGAACGCAGAGCGCGGCGAGAAACGCCATCCCAATTCCAGCCGCGGCGGAGAGGTCGCTACGCACGCCGCTTGCTGCGGCGCTGCGCGGCGAGCTCAAGAACGTCATGGCATAGTTCTTGACGAAGCATGTGACTGCGAGCGCAGCCGTCAAGGCGAGGAGCGCGCCCGCGAGCACGAAACCGATTTTGAATGCGAGAGGCCCGAGCTCTGCGCTGCGCAGGAGCGTTTCGAGTGTGAGCCATTCGCTGGCAAATCCGTTGAGCGGCGGCACCGCAGCAATCGCTAGAGAGCCGATCAGGAAACAGAGCGCCGTAACCGGCATGACGCGCGCAAGCCCGCCAAGCTGATTGACGCGGCGCGTTCCCGCGCGAGCGTCGATAGCGCCCGCGCCGAGAAAGAGCAGCGACTTGTACAGCGAGTGGTTCAGCATGTGCCAGAGGCCTGCGCCGAAGCCAAGCGCAGCGAGGTCGAAACGACGGAGGGCGAAGAAAATTCCGCCTGCGCCGAATGCTGCGACCACGATGCCAATGTTCTCGATTGACGAATAGGCGAGCATGCGCTTGAGATCGTCCTCGATCGTTGCATAGAGGATACCGATGATCGCGCTGAGCGATCCTACGGCGAGCGCAAGGATGCCGAAGAGCATTGCACCTTGCGGCACGAGAACGAAGTTGACGAGGAGAATGCCGTAGAGCCCAAGATTGAGAATGACCGCGGACAGGAGAGCGGAGAGATTTGCGGGAGCCTCGGGATGCGCGCGCGGCAGCCACGCGTTGAAGGGAAGCAGACCAGCCTTGACGCCGAAACCGAAAAACGAGAGCGCGACGATGGCGTCGACGGCCTGGGGTGATAGCGAATGCGCGTGTCGTTCGATCGACGCGAAATCGAGCGAGTGCGCCGGTTGCGCGGCGAGCAAGAACGCGAGGATCGCAGCGAGCGTTCCGAACTCGCTCATAACGAGCATTGCGACAGCCGCTCGAACGCGCGAGAGCCGGCGCCATTCGTACGAAACGAGAGCGCACGAGGCCACCGTCATGATCTCCCACGCGACGAGGAACGACACGACGTCTGCCGCTGCGAAGATTCCGACCATCGAGAGTAAGAGCAGGAGGTAGCCGCCGGTAAAGCCGCCGATTGCGTAGTGCCCCAAGTAACGTCGCATGTAACTCGCAGAGTAGATCGACGTCGGGAGCGCAACGACGCCAAGAAGGAGCGTCAAGAAGCCGGTGAAGCGGGTGAGCTCGAAGTGAGGCTGCCCAAGCAGTGGAAACGAAAACGGCACGACGACGGCATGCAGCGCGCCGAAGAGCGCAGAGATGCCGAGCGCAATGATCGCGCAGGAGAGAATGGAACCGCCGATTGCGACGCTCACGCTTCGAACTCAGCAGGCGCGAGAGTCAAATACGGAACGACAGCGCCCCTGTTGAGAAACGCTACCGCTTCGCGCGGTCGAAACTCGGCTGGCAAGGCGGCTTCGTCGAAGCAGCGCGCTTCCATGATGGATTCGCCGAAGCGAGGCGACGACGCCGCGTCGCGTTCGCGTTCGAGAAGACGACCGGCGAAGAAGACTTCGACCTTCGGAGGTTCCCAGCGGTCGGTCTGCAGCGAACCGATTCCCAAGACACCGTCGACCGTAACGTGATATCGCGTCTCTTCGAGAACCTCGCGGACGACCGCTGCGTCGAGCGTCTCCATTTCGTTCGGAGCGCCGCCGGGAAGCGTCCAGAACGGAGACCCGCGATGAAAATGCCGAACGAGAAGTATTTGACCGCGTTCGTTGCGCACGATGGCAGCGACGCGAATACGCGGAATGACTGGCATGGCTGCTCCTTCCTCACTGCGGGGGAGGGTCTCTAGGGGCCATCGGCCATGCTCGGCGTTTTCGGCGAGCCCCATCGCCATCGCGTGCGTCTTCGCGTTCGCGGTTTATCGCCCGTCGACGAAGACTCCTGCTCTCGGCGTACCGCCTGCGATGAGCCACCACGCGCGCTCTGCAATGTCATCGCTTCGGGGAAGTGCACCTTGATCGCGCAACTGCCACGATCGGCGAGCGGCGCGTTCCTCGAGTTCCCAAATCATCGTGGACATTCGCGCGCGAACCGAGGTTGCGAAGTGCGATAGCGCCTGGCTGTCCAGACGTTTTGTCGCATCCGCGGCATGCGGTAAGCAAAGGCCGGGCAGCGACGCGTACGCGAGCCGAAACGCTTCGACGCCGTATGCATGCGTGAAGAGCGTCACGGTGCGGTCTGCGGCGCGTGTCATCGGTGCGCACCAAGCGCACTCGCGGACCGTACCGTCCAACACCCGATCGTAGAACTCGCCGCGCGGATGGCTTAGCGCGGCATCATGTGCGGGACAGAGACTTGGAATGTCCCAGTGCTCGTTCGGCCGTGGGCCCGCGCGCAGGAAGGATTCTCGCCGACCGCTCGCCTCTGAAGCGGCATCGCACGCTGCGCACGATCGCTGCATGCGCTCCCACATCAGCTGCACCGCATTCGACCACCAGTTGGCGGAAGGCTCGCCCGTCCGTACCGTCTCGGGCGGCGCGAGCGCAGTACCGGGAGCGAACGGTCTCTGCGCGAGGAAGCGGCCACGCGCGGCTTCCGATACGGCCTCCGCATGTGGTTGACACCAGTCGCGTCCATGCATCGGAGCGCCGTCCACCGCTGCCTCGAGCGCAACGCGCTCGGTTTCGCACCAGGGGCAGAGTGTTGCCGGATCGAGCGCGCCGCGGTAGCCTCGGCGGTCCCCAAGCTGCCGGTCGAGCTCAGCGCAGACGACGCGCAAGACGAATGCCGCAACCGGCGCTGCAATAGCGGCGTCGCGCGCCATCAGACGCGCGGCGTGCAACGTGCAGAAACCACGCGCCGCCGCGGCGGCCTGCAACGTTGCTCCATCGGCATGATTCTCCGCAAGCAACCAGCGTTCGTACAGCGCGCTTCTTTCAGCGATCTCCCTGCATGCGGGACAGGCGTGCGTCACGGGCTGGCAACCCCCGCAACTGCGTTGCGGATGGCTGCGAACTCGCGCTTGAAGCGCGCGAGCGTCTCTTGCGCCTTGCTTTCGTCATGTGCTCCCGAGGTATCGTGAAACGCCGCGAGGACTGCGGAGCGCGTTCCGTCGAGCGACGAACGAATCGTTGCGCGAACGGATCGGCGCCACGGTTCCAAGTCATGTGCGATGCCGTAGCGCAGCTTTCCTCGGAGCGCATCCAGCTCGCTCTCCAGCGCACGCGAGAGGCGCCCCTCGAGTGCGTGTATGCGCGCGGAGCGCGGTAGCAGGGCGGTTGCCAGATCGCGCACGATCTCGATGCTCGTCGTGGCGTCGATCGAGACCGAGAGCGTGAGCTTCGCGGGTTCGAAAGCGACGTCGCGGGGAACGAACGCACCGGCGTCGACCCGTAGTGCCTCGCATCCAGCTCGAATGACGGCCTCCTCGATTTCGGCGAGGAGGCGAACGTATTTAGCCGCATAGTCGGCAAGCTCGGATTCGGCGCGTGCGACCGCGCTTTGACGCCACGCTTGAGCGCGATCCCGAATGAGCAACTCGAGCGCTTCGTGCCGTCGACGACTCGACGGTTCGCGCGCGATAAGGGTCGCATGCCCGACGAACTCTCCCTGCTCGGCATCGTGCCGCCTGTCGAGTTCGTCCTCCAAGCGCAGACGCAAGCGCTGAACGTCATCGTCGACGGTGAGCTCGAAGAATCGAACCCGATCGTCGAGAGATTGCAGCGCGGACTCGAGCATCGCGCGCCGCTGCCGTCGTTCGGCTCGCGGAAGAGAGAGGGCTTCGCTGCGTATCTGTAGGAAAGCGGCCGTACGATCGAGGAGCGCGTTCACCCTGCGCTCGACGGACGCGGCAAGCGCCTCCGTTCCTCGTTCGTCGACGAACGAGCGCAACGTTTGGAGAAACGTCTCGAAGTGAGGGTCGGTCGCACCACTGCGCTGCATCTCTCTCGCAAGCGTCGCGCTCATAGGGAATAACTGCGCGCCCGGAGAGACCTCCTCGATCGCTTGGCGCGTGAATGCGAGCAACTCGTCGAGCGCCGCTCCTGCCGTGTCAGCCTTATTAAAGATGACGAAGAGTCTTACCGATGATTGCGCGACGTCGCTCGCGTAGGAAAGCTCTTCGGCTCCGACGGGCGGTTCCGGTCCCACGACAAGAATCGCGGCATCGGCCCGCGGCAAGATTGCGCGCGCCGTGGCCGTGTTGTGGCGGAAGATAGAGCCAACGCCGGGGGTATCGAAAAGTGCGACGCCACGAAGCGCCGGTGCAGGCCGGACGACGTCGACGCTGACGACTCCGAGTGCGTTCTTCGGATTCGTGCGCTCGCTTACGTAGAGCGCAAACTCTTCCGGAGTAACAGTGCGTTGGTCTCCGCTCGAGAGACGAACCGTGATCGTAGGGTTCGCTCCGTAACGCACGGCAGTTGCAACGCCGGTGAGCGGGAGCGCTCCCGTTGGCATGAGGTCCTCGTCCAGCAGCGCGTTGACGACCGTGCTCTTGCCGCGCTTGAACTGCCCGACGACGAGAACGTTGAGTTCTTTGCGTTCGAGTTGCTCCGCGAGCGCGACGGCCTCGGTCGCGACGACGCTGTCGTCGAGAGCCAGGCTCAGCCGCGCTAACTCGGCAAGCGATTCCGGTGGGCAGGGCAATGAAGCTTCCTTAACGTCCGTCAGGAGCCATCAGCCGCTCGCGCGGCAGTCCGTGGCGAGCTCCATCACCGTGCCTGAATAGGTACGCCGTGAGGCCCGCTCTATGCCTGCGTGAAGCGAGGCTGCGCGAAGCACCTGCAGCCGGGATGAAACGGTGGGACGGACGAGGCTGCGCGCTCGCGGGTTCCCCACCGCGACCTGCAACGCGCGCATGCACCGTTGTAGCCGCATACGTCGAACTCACTTCCGAGGCTGTCGCGCAAGACTCGTTCTCCGTGGTCGACCATGCGCAACCAGTGCACGATCAACTCTACGATCGAAACGTCCGTGCGAAGCTCGTCCTCGCTCGCGAGTGGCTCCAGTGCGCGAGGATCGCGCGTTGCAAAGCCAGCCACGGTCAACGCCGAGAGCCCCGACGAAAAATCCTGGGCTTTCATTTCGAGCATCTGCGCGTCGAAGCGTGTCTCGATGCGATGTGCGAGCGAGCCTGCTCGCGCGCGCACGACACGTGCCTCCATCGGCAAGGCCAACCATCGTTTCGAGTCCCACGCAGCACTCGGTCGAAACGGAAATCGCCACAAGGGAGGCGGCGCGTCTGCGCTCTTCTCGAGTTCTTCGCGATACTGCACGAGAGGCTCGATCCAAAGGTCGTGGCCCATGAGAATGGCGGCACCGTCCGCCGAGGGGCGAGGTGACGCTTCGATGCGCGCCAAGTGTGCCGCTTCGCGCTCCGCCAACCACGGGAAGTGCCGGTGTACGAGGTCGAGGGTGGCAGCCGAGGCTCTTCTCGCCACGTTCGTTGTGACAACGCGACGGAATGAGAAGGTTACAGGCCGCCGGTCGTCGTCGAGTCGCTCGCTGAGTTATCCCAGTAGCGAACGTCGGGGGCGTTGGGGATGCGCGCCGCTTCGCCGACATCGAATGCCGTCAGGCCGTGCGAGGCTCGCCACGCCGCCAAGCGCAGTTCACCGCCGTAGACGGCGCGTGAGAGCGAGTGGATGAAGGCGCGGCCGAGATCCTGCGACGGGAGCGCCGTCGTCATGACGGCAATGACGTACGGAGCGCCCGCGGCGTAGACGATTCCGACGTCGTTGAGCGTGTCGAAGAGACTTCCCGTCTTGTGAGCGATGACGACGCCGGGAAGCGGCGCGGGAAGCAACGTGTTGAACTCGTCGCCTTCGAGAATCGAGATCATCTCGTTGGAGGCCCACTCGTCGACGAGCTTGCGCTTCGCCATCAAGGCGAGCAGGTGAACCATGTCTGCCGGCGACGTGCGCAACTCATTGCGGATCGCCCATCCCTGCGTGCGAATGTCAGCGGTGAGCCGCGTGTGATGCAGCCCGAGCGCCCGCATCTCGCGGTTGATGTTTTGACGCCCGACGAGCCGGATGAGCATGTTCGCCGCGGTGTTGTCGCTGATGTCGATCATCCGCGCCAGCAAGTCGGCGACCGTGTACGACGTGCCGTCCGGTGCGGCGAAGAGATCGCCGGAGCCGCTATCCTTGTCGCGCTCCTCGAGTGTTACTCGGCGGTCGAGTGAGAACATTCCGTGCTCGAGCTGCTTGAAGACTTCGACCATCACGGGAACTTTGATCGTCGACGCCGCTGGCATCGAAAGATCGGCGTTGTAGCCGGCGACGTATCCGCTCGACAGATCGAGCACCTCGAATGCCGTTGACGCCGGAACGCGCGACGCAAGGATTCGGACCTCGGAGCGCAACTGACGCACCGGCGTCGGCGCCGCATCGACGAGACTCGGAAGCATCGCGATCGCGCAGACCGCGATGCATGCGAACGCGCCGTTACCTCGCAGGGCTCTCACAATGCGCGAATTCTAGCATGCTCCGTTCCGCTCTCCTAGGAGCGAGCAGGCTCCGACGTTGGTAGCAATTCAGAAACTTAATACGGGACGCCGTCCGAAGCGGGCGCCCGCACGCGTCCCGTGATTCCGGCAAGCGCGACGAGAGCAGCAACGTACGGTAACGCTGAGAGCGCATCCGGAGGCAACCATGAGACGCGTCCTTGCAGAACGTCTTGCAAGGACTCGAAGAGACCGAAGACCACTGCCGCGCCCATCGCGCCGAAGGGCGTCCAACGGCCGAAGATGACTGCGGCGAGCGCAATGAACCCGCGGCCCGCCGTCATTCCGTCGGAGTAGATGTTCAGCTCGGCGATTGAGAGAAACGCACCGCCGAGCCCAGCGAGCGCACCGCTCAACGTAACGGCGAGCAAGCGAAAGCGCAGCGGGTTGAGTCCTGCGGACTTTACTGCGAGCGGATTCTCGCCCGTCGCGCGAACGCGCAAACCCCACGGCGTATAGTAAAGGACGACATGGATCGCGACTGCGAGCAGAAACGCGAGGGCGACGAGCACCCACTCGCCCGTGTTTCCAAAACCGTTCACTTGTTTGCTCGCACCCGGCTGATTGAAGAGGAGGACGAGTCCGTAGGCGGCGCCGCCGGAGCAGATGAGGTTGATTCCCGTTCCTGCGACGATCTGATCTACTTTGAACTTCGTTGCAGCGAGCGCAAGTACGTATCCGACGACCGCGCCGGCAACGATGCCGCAGAAAAGCCCGAAGAGCGGAACGTGCACGAAGTACGAGGCTATCACCGCGCCAAACGCACCCGCGGCCATCATGCCTTCGAGACCGATGTTGATTACGCCCGACCGCTCTGAGATGACGCCGCCGAGCGCCGCGTAGACGATCGGCGTCGATTTCACGAGCGTGAGAAGGACCAACGTAACGACGAGCGTGTTCACGTGCTTGCGGATGCCTCCGGAACGCGCGCGCTACGCTGCGCGACGTAGCGGCGCGCCGCGAGCACGAGGATGATTAGACCTTCGATGAGATGGATCGCGTCCTTCGGAACCTGAGCGCTCGCCTGCATCGCGAGTCCACCCGCTTCGAGGATTCCGAAGACGAACGACGCGACGCAAACTTTCAGGGGGTCGAGATCGCCGACGAGCGCGACGGCGATGGCAATGAATCCATACCCGGGCGAGAGCTGCGTGTTGAACCTATGGAGCTCGCCGGTAACGATCGTCGCGCCTCCGAGCCCCGCAATTGCGCCTGAAAGTGCAAGCGCGAGCCACGTGAGGCGCTTCAGGTTTACGCCGTTGCGACGCGCGGCTTCCGGTGCTTCGCCAGCAACGCGTAGCTCGTAGCCGAAGACGGTGCGCGCAAAGAGGAACTGCAAGCCTGCTGCGATGGCAAGCGCGATGAGGATGCCGATCGAGAGCCGCGTGTGCGAAATGAGCGTCGGGAGCCAGTAGTTCGGCGCGAGCCACGCCGTCTCGGCTCCTGTTGCCTCCGGGCCCATGAGCGGACCGCTCACGAGATA